>DXCD01000247.1 GCA_019116185.1 Candidatus Mediterraneibacter stercorigallinarum | reverse complement strand
AGCCACATCCCCGCCCGCCACGAATACGTCTTAAAATCAACTACGGTTTTCGGACGTTATCTCCATCGGCCGTCTCCCCGATAAATCCGGATTTATCTACTTGAAACGTATTTCCATATAGGACTTGATTTCTTCCACGCATTTCTCAAATCCCAGTTTCCCGCTGTTCAGGCAGAGGTCGTAGTTTCTTGCGTCTGCCCATTCGTGTCCTGTATGGTAACGGTAGAAATCGCTTCTGTACTCGTCTGTTTTCTGGATATATCTCTCCATTTCTTTTTCTGTCATGCTGTGGCGCTCCATTGAACGATCCAGGCAGAATTTCGGATCTGCATGGATAAACACGCTCATCACATTCGGGTAATCCTTCAACACATAATCCGCGCATCTCCCGACAATAACACATGACTCTTTCGCAGCCAGATCTTTGATGATCTTCGCCTGATAATTAAAGAGGTTGTCATCCGATGTAAATCCTTTATCCTCCGGCGGGAGCAGCTCTCCCTCATACGGACGGCTCAGGAGGCGGAACCAGCCGGCGCGGCGTATCTTTTCATCAGACATGCCGAAAAGCCTTTCATTGATACCGCTGTCTTCTGACGCCATACGCAGGATCTCGCGGCTGTAACAGTTGATCCCCAGTTCATGAGCGAGCATCGCTCCGATCGTCTTCCCGCCGCTTCCATACTGTCTTGAAATCGTGATCACAATATTTTTCATAAAGATGCGCCTCCTTTACTCTCCGAGATAAGCCTTCTTGATGGAGTCGTCCTCCAGAAGGTCTTTTGCCTTTCCTTCAAGGGCGATCTTTCCTGTTTCAAGGACATACGCCCGGTCTGCTATGGAAAGCGCTTTTTTCGCATTCTGTTCTACAAGAAGCACTGTTGTCCCACTCTCGCTTACCGAACGGATAATATCAAAAATTTCATTTACCATGATCGGGGAGAGTCCCATGGAAGGCTCATCCATAAGGATGATCTTTGGTTTTGACATAAGCGCCCTGCCCATTGCGAGCATCTGCTGCTCGCCGCCGCTCAGCGTCCCTGCCATCTGATTTTTCCGCTCTTCCAGCCGCGGAAATCTCTTATAAACATTCTTCAGGCTTTCCTCGATTTCATTTTTGTCTTTCCGCGTATAAGCACCCATTTTCAGGTTTTCATACACGCTCAGTTCTGCAAACACGCGCCGTCCTTCCGGTACATGCGCCATGCCCATGGACACAATCTTATGCGCCGGAACTTTCGTGATATCTTTTCCTTCAAATATCACATGCCCGCTCTTCGGCGAAAGCAGTCCTGTCACTGTGTGCAGGGTCGTTGTCTTCCCCGCGCCGTTGGCGCCGATCAGGGCGATGACTTCTCCCTTGTCTACATGGAAGGAGATGCCTTTGATCGCCTGGATCATGCCATAATATACTTCAAGATCTTTTACTTCAAGCATTGCCATAACTAACGTCTCCTCCTATTCTCCAAGATATGCTGTGATAACCTGCGGATCATTCAAGACTTCCGAGGTTTTTCCCTGTGAAAGCACCTCTCCGAAATTCAGCACGGTCAGTCTCTCGCAGATGCCGCTCACCAGTTTCATATCATGCTCGATCAGAAGGATCGTCATATGGAAATTCTCCCGGACAAACCGGATCATATCCATCAATTCTCCCGTCTCGTTGGGGTTCATTCCTGCTGCCGGTTCGTCCAGAAGAAGCAGTTTGGGCTCTGTTGCCAGAGCTCTTGCGATCTCCAGTCTTCTCTGCTGGCCGTACGGAAGATTCGCCGCATCGACATGGGCGTACTTTTCAAGGTCAAATACCTTGAGCAGCTCCATTGCCTTCTCATCCATCTCTTTCTCTACTCTGCGGTATCCCGGGAGGCGTAAGATTCCTTCCACCGTGGAGTAGTGATGCTGGTTATGAAGTCCGGCCTTTACATTGTCCAGCACGCTCAGCTTCTTAAAGAGACGGATATTCTGAAATGTCCTGGCAATGCCTGCTTTGCTTGTCTCTATGGTTTTCTTGCCTGTAATGTCATTTCCATCCAGGATGACCTTGCCGCTGTCCGGTTTATACACGCCTGTCAGCAGATTGAACACGGTTGTCTTTCCCGCGCCGTTTGGTCCGATCAGACCGTACAGTTCTTCCTTTTCTATCGATATATCAAATGCATTCACCGCGCGGAGACCGCCAAATGAAATGCCGAGATTTTTTACATCCAGTAATGCCATTATTGCACAGCCTCCTTTTTCTTTCTTCCAAATCTGAGATGCCGCTCTCTCCACTCAATGGCTTTTGGCGCCCAGTTAAAGAGCATCATAACGATCAGCACAATCGCATAGATGAGCATACGGTAATCTGACAACCCGCGGAGCAGTTCCGGAAGGAGTGTCAGGATAACAGCCGCAATGATGGAGCCTCTGATGCTTCCGATGCCTCCCAGCACGACAAATACAAGGATCATAATGGACTGATTGTATCCGAAGTTATTTGTGTTGGCTGTCAGCGTGGACAGGTTGTGCGCATAAAGCACTCCTGCTGCCCCTGCCAGAGCCGCTGAGATTGTAAATGCCATCAGCTTATATTTCGTCACATTGATTCCGACAGACTCTGCTGCGATCCGGTTGTCCCGGATCGACATGATCGCGCGCCCATCCCTGGAATTAATCAGATTGGTCACGATAAACAATGTGATGAGGATCAGTATAAATCCGATCAGGAATGTAGAATCCTGCGGTGTCCCCGTGATGCCCTGCGGTCCGTTCACGATCACAGTGCCGTCCGGTTCCATGTTCAAAGCCATCACATCTTTCGTAGAAAAATGGAAGCCATTGGAATCTTTCCCGATATACAGAACATTGACCAGATTCTTAATGATCTCGCCAAATGCCAGTGTAACAATGGCAAGGTAGTCACCCTTTAAGCGCAGTACCGGGATACCGATCAGGATACCGAATATTGCTGCCACCGCAATACCAATCAGCAGCGCCAGCAGGAACCGGACGATATCTACTGTAATCACATCTCTCATGCATTTTGAGAAAAACGCACTGGAGAAGGCCCCTACACACATAAAACCTGCATGCCCGAGACTCAGTTCTCCAAGAATGCCTACCACGAGATTCAGCGACACTGCAAGGATCACATAAATACAGATCGGCACCATAAGACCTTCCAGAAGGCTTGATATGCTTCCTGTACTGATCAGTGTCTGCATGATCACAAAAGCCACGATAACGATACCATAAGTAATAAGATTGCTTTTTGTAGTCTTTTTCATATTTTTGATCTTCTTCAGCATATCATCCACCTACACTTTCTCCTGAATCTTTTTACCTAAAAGTCCGGTAGGCTTCACAAGAAGCACGATAATCAGAACTGCGAACACGATCGCATCCGCCATCTGAGAAGAAATATATGCCCTTCCGAAGATCTCGATTACACCAAGAAGCAGGCCGCCGATGAATGCTCCGGGGATCGAGCCGATACCTCCGAAGACCGCGGCAACGAATGCCTTAATGCCCGGCAGAGCGCCTGTATACGGCGTCAGGCTGGGATACGCAGAACACAAAAGCACTCCCGCAATCGCCGCCAGCGCGGAACCAATCGCAAAGGTAAGCGCAATCGTTCCGTTTACATTGATTCCCATAAGCTGTGCAGCCCCTTTATCTTCCGAAACCGCACGCATCGCCTGCCCCGGCTTTGACTTCTGCACAAATGTCATAAGCACAGCCATAATAATGAGGCAGACAACAATAGTCACTATAGTCACCCCCGAGATATTCAGCTGTCCGCCTGCCAGGGACAGCCCTTTCCATTTGATCACTGATGGGAATGTCTGCGCATTCGCTCCAAATATAAGAAGAGCAACATTCTGGAGCAGATAGCTCACGCCAATCGCCGTGATCAGAACAGCCAGTGAGGATGACGCGTTGCGCAGCGGCTTGTATGCGATCCTCTCGATCACGATACCAAGCAGAGTACATACACAGACCGCGATCACCACGGCCGCAGCCGGCGGCATTCCTGCCTGTGTCATCGAGATCAGCGCTACGTACGCGCCGATCATGATTACATCGCCATGGGCGAAATTCAGCATTTTTGCGATACCGTATACCATGGTATATCCAAGGGCAATGATCGCATAGACACTTCCAAGGCTCAGTCCGTTGATTAAATACGATATAAAGCTCATACTCATTCCTTCCATTTCTTTCTCTTATTGTTGACATTGCTTTGATTATATCACAGAGAGAATGGAGTTAGCAATAAGAAAATCGAGTGTGCTCGGTTTTCTAAAATAAAATTAAAAATTCCGATCTTATTCTTATATTAGAATTTAGTTCTACACAATTGATATTTCCCCTTTGATACATTCATGATATATTTATTTTTCCTTCTAACAACAGTAAATGAAGGGAATAAATATAATCAAATATATTTCTGTTAATCAGAAATAGCTTACACTTGAAGATCGTATCTACATATAGAATTTTGGGAATCGGGATGCACCTTTAAACATATTGACCGTTATCCATGCAAAAATCCCACTACAATTTCCAAAGAATACCGAGCGCACCGCCCTTCTAACTGAAATCACGAAGGACTCATTTATAAAACCGCAAACTTCTGTACTCACCGCTATCACTGCCAGAAAACAAATCCTTACGGCAGGCTTGTACTGTGCAGAATCAAATGTGTTTCCTAGCCAGCCTGCAAACGAACCTATCCGTATTAAAAAAAGGACGCTGTAACCCCTCTGAGCAATCCTCCTTATGTGTGTGATGGCTACGATAAAATGAGCAGTAGTCCTTGTAGAATAACATTTTTTTCAATGCTACGACCTCACAAGGAGGTCGACCCTGACGGGACTCTACGCCAAGAAACCAATCGTCTTTCAATTCACGACCTCACAAGGAGGTCGACCTTATCAGCAATATCCTGTGCACGCATGCCACTCCTTTCAATTCACGACCTCACAAGGAGGTCGACGATGAGATACGTTGCATGTATAAGCTGTCACCTTCTTTCAATTCACGACCTCACAAGGAGGTCGACCTGCGGACGACCTTCACTCCATACCCGCCTTCTGGCTTTCAATTCACGACCTCACAAGGAGGTCGACAAGTGATCTGTGCAATACTTGGGATACCGTCAGTTCTTTCAATTCACGACCTCACAAGGAGGTCGACTTTTTGTTTGGAGGAATAACCGCACCGGATGCTCTTTCAATTCACGACCTCACAAGGAGGTCGACACTGGGTAGCGTGGACACCTGCGAATCATGCGGCTTTCAATTCACGACCTCACAAGGAGGTCGACCGGACAGAAACGTGGGAAGAGTATTGCAGGAGACTTTCAATTCACGACCTCACAAGGAGGTCGACCAATGCAAATAGTTTTAGATTGTCAAATGC
>DXCD01000246.1 GCA_019116185.1 Candidatus Mediterraneibacter stercorigallinarum | reverse complement strand
GAAATTGCTCTTCTCCCGGCATCCGATATCCTACTTCCGCGCCCATCAGGCACATCAGTTCATCAAATCCATTGCAATTTATGTAATATCCGTCTACCCCTTCCAGGAATTCTTTAACCGGCCCCTCGGGGACAACATCCGATTTATAGAGCGTCCAATATGGGAATTTCCACTCTCCCGAATTAAATTTTTCTCTGTTTTTTATCAGATAATCCATCAGGCTTCTGTCATTCCCGGCATACCCGATGAATATTGGATGGAACTCAGAGAATATCATGTCCAGCGCTTTTTCCCAGGCTTCATGCAGGACTCCCACATCTTTTACTGTATTCTTAGGGTCAAACAAGAGATCTCTGTGAATTTTTATGATCGTCGGTCTTGTAATCTGCTTTGTAATATAATGCGCAAGGCTCTCATGCCCTACAACCAACGGTAAGGCTTTCTCATAATAATTCAGGGCATCTTCCAAAAGATGATCGAAATTCGTAGTAATCACTACATTATGTTCGGTTTTTGCCAGCAGATGGGCAAGAACCACATATCCCACGTTCGGATTCACGTGCTCCATCATCTTTTCCAGAAAATTCAGACCATCCATCGGCCGTTTTTTATAGCGTTCTTCATAATACTGGCTATAATAACTATACTTATCACTTTCCGTGATACCATTTTTCTCTTTCCACGACAAAAAAGCCTGCTCATTTCTTTCCAGCATTTCTTTTTCCCAGATATCCACTAACTCCTGACCTGTTTTTATTCCGGACATTCTTGACGCGCCCGCTCCCAACACAAAACAAAATTTGCTGGAATGCGGACCTTCTGAAACATCTTCAAATTCATGGATCAGCCCAGCCTGCGTTAACTTCTCCAAACTCATGTATTCTTTCCCTCTTTTTCTTTTGTATTTTCAGTATATATCAGAGCAGCGTCTCTAATATTTCCAAAGACTTAAACCTTCTGTTCACATAAATCTCCATCAGTCTCCCCATCACTCTCTCCAGCTCATCCATCACTTTATCCGTAACTGTAAAAGTATACAGTTTCTCAATACTGCTGGATTCTATATATTGCATGCTATACAAAGTCGAGTTATCCAGTATCATGCCGTCGATCACGTCCCTGTCACACTCGCTGCACACAAGCCCGCCTTTCGCAGCGCTGAACACGGCCGGTCTTTCTTTATTTCCGCAAGTGATGCACTGGAATACCTGGGGACCCTGCCCGTTGATGGTCAGTGCCTTCAGTTCAAATATGTACCGGATGAGCCGGTTCGGAATATGCGGATTGATCAGGGCCCGCATGGTCTGATACAGAAGCTTTAACATCTCCCGCTCATCGTTAAATTCTTTCGTATAATAATCTGCGAACTCGAGAAAATAAAACCCGTAATACGCGCCCACCATATCCGATCGGAGTTCCGCAAAGTAATTGGAAATATCAGCAGATTGAATGGTATAGGACGAACGCCCTTCATACATGGTGAATGTTCCAAAAGAAAACGGATTCACCGCGCCCACCAGCGGACTGTTCGGGCGTCTGGAACCCTTTGCAAACGCTGATATCTTGCCCTGTTCTTTTGTCAGTATGACCACCCGCCGGTCATATTCGCCCACCGGCATGGTAGATAGCACCATGCCTGTCAGTATGATCTGATTCACGTGATTCCTTTCTGCCGCATATTAATAATCCGACTCCCCTTCTTCTCTGTCACCGGATCCATGCAGCTGTCTTTCTTTCCCATTCTGCCCGCTCTGCGCTTCATCTGTCCCATCGTCCGCGCCGCTGTTCTTATAACTCAAATAGTCCTCTATCTTCCCGCTTGCCATAAACTGCTTCCAGTATGTGTCCTTCATCAGCTCACCTCTTCTTACGTGTTCTTCCCACTCAGAAGGTCTGTGTCCGGGATTCCCCTGGCATATCTGCTTCAGAGATTACCCCGACTTAGTTCCGAGAAAGAAATTATAAAATTAGGTTCTCCGATTCACCGAACACTATACTGCGTAAAAAATACCATATTATTTTAAGCGGGAATACCTTGACACAATCATCCGTAAATATTTTGACACACAATATGCGGCAAATCCTTTATGCATTAAGCCCTTTATGCCACAGCCCTTTTACTCGTCCTCCCGATATCCGAAGTTCTTCATCAGATAATCGCTGTCGCGCCAGTTCTTCTGCACCTTTACCCACAGCTTCAGGTTCACCCGGCAGTCCAACAGGCGCTCGATCTCATATCTTGCCGTGCTGCCGATCTTTTTCAGCATGCTGCCCTGTTTCCCGATAATGATCCCTTTGTGGGAATCACGCTCGCAGATGATGGTCGCGTCAATGTGCATGACTTTTTTCTCCATCTTCATGCGGTCAATAGCAACCGCAATCCCGTGGGGAATCTCTTCATTCAGGCAGTGAAGCGCTTTCTCCCGTATCAGTTCCGCCACGATCTGCCGCTCCGGCTGGTCTGTCACAGTATCCTCATCATAGAACTGAGGACCATAAGGGAGGTATTTCAAGATTACCTTTACCAACTCGTCCGTATTGTCGCCGCTCCTTGCGGACACGGGCACGATCTCTGCGAAATCATATTCCTTCCGGTACATGTCAATGGCAGGGAGCAGCTCCTCCTTTTTCACCATGTCGATCTTATTGATGACCAGAATAACCGGCGTTCTCACTTTCTTGAGCTGGTCAATGATATGCCGCTCGCCTGCGCCGATAAACGTAGACGGCTCCACGAGCCAGAGCACCACGTCCACCTCATTTAAAGAACGCTCCGCGATATTTACCATATATTCACCCAGCTTGTTCTTCGCCTTATGGATGCCCGGCGTATCCACGAACACGATCTGCCCTTCTTCTGTCGTCAAGACTGTCTGGATCCGGTTTCGGGTGGTCTGCGGCTTGTTGGATGTGATCGCAATCTTCTGCCCGATCAGATGATTCATTAATGTAGACTTTCCTACATTCGGCCTGCCGATCAGTGTGACAAAACCAGATTTAAAATTTTCTTTCATATATATACTCCTTTTGTGAATAGGGGTCAGACCCCTTTCAGGAAAACTGTCAGAAAATTCTCCTCAAAGGGGCCTGACCCCTTCGAGAAGAATTTTCCGACAATTAACTTAATGTCCGTACTTCTCCGAACATCTCCCTGCATTCTTCAATCTTTTCTTCGCTTCCGATGACGCAGACTAATCCAGCGTCCAGCATTGCTTTCAGCACGCCTGCCAGCGCCCGGATATCGCTCTGGTCTGCTGTCAGGATCTGTTCTCTTTCTTCCCGTATCATCTCTTCTGTAACATGGTTCATATACAGGTTCATGGACCGGTTTCCTTTTGCCGCCGGGTTCATGGGACGGTCAATATTGCTGATCGTGCCGATGATAAACTTGTTCATGTCGCGGTCATCTACATTGAAATTCTCAAGGTAGTCCACAACGCCCTCATAGATTTCCATGGTTTTCTGAAGGTTCGGGTCGCGGTAAGAGATCAGATATCCTTCCCCGATCCGGTTGAAATTGCTCATGCAGCCGTAAGCTCCGCCCTTGACCCGGACATTCTGCCAGAGATAGTCATAGCTTAAGATGACCTTTAATATCTGCAGCGCGCCTGTGTATTCTGCGCCGCCGTCAATAAAATTGCCTGCCCTTGCCACGTACTGTACTTTCGAAGAGGTCTTAAAGCCTTCGTTCCGCTTCCTGCAGTGGATCACGCATGACGTCTCGCCTGATTCGCCCGCCGCGGTCTCTGCATCATCGCCTCCGTCTGCCGCACTGTCAGCAGCAGGATTGGAATCCCCGGCATCCAGGTCTGCGGCGTCAATGCCGGCAGCGCTGATATCAGAAGACTTACTGTCATTTAATTTATTCCGCACAGCGCCGAACGCCTCCTTCATAGGCGCCAGTCCTTCTTCCGCCGAAGTGTAGCTCACCATCATGTTATCCGCGCGGAAGATCTTCTGTGAGATTTCTTTTAAGTTCCGGATCAGTCCTTCTTTCTGTCCTTCAAAATCCTCTTCTATCGCTTTTACAACCTCATAGAATCCGATGCCGTCCGTATCATCCTTGAACTTGGCAATGGGCGATGTGTACGACAGTGCCCTGAGGGCTGCCGTGGTATGCCCGGATGAGAGGAAGGACATCTGAAGCCTGGACCGGAGCATGGCAAGGATCTCTTTTAACCGCTTTTCATCCTCCAGCCTTGACTCCATAAGGATCTCCCGCATCATGGAAAAGAGCACATCCATCTTCGGGTACAATACTTTTCCCTTCATCTCAAATGTAGCGCGGAACTCTTTTTCTTTCACCTTTGTGACATCCGCATAAAGTTCCAGCGAGGTTCCGATGCCACCTGTATGCACGTTGATCTCGTTGAACAACGCGCCGTATTCATAGTTTGTCGTATCAATGATGCCAAGCACGCTCTGCAGGATTCCCACATAGGGCAGCATCTTCTCCTCAATGCCGGAGAGATCAAACATCAGCGTCACATATCCGATGCCGTTCGTCTCCACATTGTGGTGCACCATCTTCACCCCGTCCACGTCCATCTCTGTATTGTAGATGGGGGCTGTCTCACGGGATATATCCTCCCGTTTCAGCACTGGAATCTTTGCCAGGTCTTCCGGTGCGGACTCCTCTTCCTGATATGCCTCCAGCTCCGCTGTATCGCGGACCAGAGCCTCCACTTCTTCTGCCGTCAGGCTGTCCTTATATGCTTTCAGCTTATCTGAAAGTTCCTTATCCATCCTCGCCGTGCGTCCCCGCTCCGGGCGGATAATCACAATAGCGCCGTGCGTGTTGTCCAACAGGTATTTCCGGATCAGCCCTTCGAAATAACCTGTCCCAACCTGGCTTTTCAGAAATTCAAAGGTCGGGATCGCCTCCATATGGATGAACGGCTTCTCTTCATCATAAAGCCAGCTGTCAAACATCTGAAGCCCATACATCAGCCCTCTCGGATAACTGCCGAAATCAGCCTCCCTGAACCGGAACTCATAGTAATTGATCCCGGCCCGGATGGCTTTCTCGTCAATCCCCTTATTCGCGATATCCCTCAGCGTATCCTCGATCACCCGGATAAACGCTTCTTTCTGCTCCATATTGGCATTCTTTGATATCACGGAGAAAATGGGCTGATACACGCCATTGTCATAAGAGCCCATGATATCCTTGCCGATCCCTGCGTCAAGGAGCGCTTTTTTCAAAGGCGCGCCGGGCGCGGACAGCAGCGCATAGTCCAGGATCTGGAATGCAAGATAGAGCTTTTCATCCAACGATGTGCCGATCACCTTATTGTAGGAAAGGTAAGTATTATCAGCTTCATTTTCATCACTTGCAATGGAGTATTCCTGCACGATCTCCTTCATCTCAGCAAACGGTTCCTGATATTTGATCTCAGAGTCCACCCGGATCTGATCAAAATCAGACAGATAGTTCTCATCCAGCCACCTTAATTTTTCCTCCATATCCATATCTCCGTAGAGATAGATATAACTGTTGGACGGATGGTAATATTTTCTGTGGAAATCAAGGAACTGCTCATAAGTCAGTTCCGGGATCACCTCCGGGTCTCCGCCGGATTCATTTGCATAGGATGTATCCGGGAAGAGGGAATTTAAGATCACACGGTCCAGCACGCCCTCCGGAGACGAGAACGCTCCCTTCATTTCATTATAGACGACGCCACTGATCTCCAGATCCGCCTCCGCGTCACCGAGCTTATAGCTCCAGCCTTCCTGGCGGAATGTCTTGTCGCTCTGATAAATATTCGGATAAAACACAGCGTCCATATATACATGCATCAGGTTCTGGAAATCTTTATCATTGCAGCTTGCCACCGGATATACCGTCTTATCCGGGTAGGTCATTGCATTTAAAAATGTATTGAGAGATCCTTTGACCAGCTCCACGAACGGGTCTTTCACCGGGAAATCCCTGGACCCGCACAGAACCGAATGCTCCATGATATGAGGCACGCCCGTGCTGTCTGACGGCGGGGTCCTGAAACCGATCGCAAACACCTTGTTCTCATCGTCATTCTCCATGAGAAGCACCCTTGCCCCGCTCTTTTTGTGCCGCAGCAGCACACCCTGAGATTTCAGGTCAGCAAGATCCTTCTCCTGTATCACTTCATATGCTGTAAGGTCATAGATACTCATGTCTTCAATCTCCTCGTCTTTCTTCTATTCTCGCAGATAATCCATATCTTTTCCTTCCATAGTATATCACTAACGCGGAGATTATAAAAGGGCGGTTCTCACCGGAGCATTCCTCTTTTTATCACTTCTTCTGCATTGCCTTTGAAATACGGGATCTCATGGGTCGTCTGCGCGGATGATGCCAGCAGGTGGAGTTCCCCTTTCTTAATGTGGCACGCCTTTGCCAGAGGATTCTGTGTAAATTCCGCATACTGGATATCCCGGTACCTCACCATAAGGCTGTTTCTTGCAAAATATCCCCTGGACAGTTTCAGAAATCTGCTGCCCGCATTCACGCCGTCGGTCCAGAACTTCAGGATCATCCCTAGTGCCAGAAACAGTTCCAGCGCCGCTGCGCCGGGCAGGATCCACTGCCGGTATTCCGTCATCACCGATCCGCACACGGCCGCTCCCGCGATAACGCATAATGTATAGACAGCCGCCGGGAACGCCCATGCCGCCCACACAGAAGCCGGCTGACGCTCCACCTTCTGTTCCGCCGCTTCCAGGAATTCCGGGAGCAGGACCGCGAGACGCTCTTTCAGTTTCTTTTCCGCTGCATATAAAATGAGAAATGAATTCTGTTCCTCTTTGTCGTCTCCCATCCCCACATTGATGATCTCTGCCATGTACCGGTGTCCCAGCCGGGCGACGAAAGACTGCCGGAACCGGAGCGCCTGTATCTTATCAACCGGGACCGTGTATTCTACTTTCTTGAAAAATCCATACCTGATATAGATCTTATTTCCCCTCCGCTTTGCCCGAAAATCATAATACCTGACAAAATCCTTCACAGTATCCCACAAAGCAGACAGCACAATGATTCCTGCAACTAGGATGCCTGACGCTGTTCCAAGGAGCGATCTTGTCACGTCCGGCTGCCCCAAGGTCTTCGCGGCAGCCCCCACAGCTCCGGCAATTCCCAGCACAAGCACGCCCACAGACAGGACATTTATAGAGAAAAATCCGTGCTGCAGAATATCCCCAAGGTCTGAGCGGACATCATAGTCCTCCGCCTCCCCGGCTTCTTCTGCCACAGATCCGGCCGTCCTTGTTGAAGCCCCCGTCGAAGGCATCCCTGCTGACGGGGTCCCCATTGACGGAGACGCCACCTGCGGCGATGGCACCTTCCCTCTCGTAGCATCCTCTTCCCAGGCGCCCTCCCCTGCAGCATCCTGCATCCGCCGCATGACTTCCTGTTTAAACCACCGGGCATCCGCCTTCTTCAGAACAATCTTCACATCCGTGCTGTCCGCTGTTGACCTGCTGTTCGTATCAAGCTTTACCTTGCAGGTCCCAAGAAGCATTTCAAACAGGTTCTGCTCTGTATTAATGTTTGAAATGCTGCGGATACCGATTGTATTCTTCTTTTTATTAAGTGTATTTCTTTCAATAATGACCGCATTGTCCTGAATCGATATGTATGTCTTTGACCAGACGATCACCTGGGCAGCGATTATAATAATAAAGAGCAGGAGAATTCCCAGGTTCACGAGCAGCCCTTTCCCGTCCAGCAATTCCATGCCTGCTTCTACAGCCTCATCGATATTTTCCAGCAGAGAAGGAATAAAGAGAATCAAAAATGCAATTAATATTCCTCCCGTCCGTTCCACTATAATCGATATGTGGTTGCGGAACCGCCTATTCTCTTCCATCTTACAGCACCTGTCCTTCCCCTGATTTATCTGCGTCCGGCATCTGTCCCGAGACAGCAGCATCCTCTGCCCGCTGTCCTGCCGCGATCTCATTGATCCGGCGGCGCAGGTTCTCAGCGATCTGTTCTGCCCGTTCTTCCTCAAGAAATTCCAGCGTCACGTCGCCACCCCCCGTTGTCACGACCACCTTTGCCACGCCAAACAGCTGGTCTATGGGCCCTTTCTTCGTCTGGAGCTTATGAAGCCGCTCAATGGGCACAATATTGCGTTTTACAAACAGATACCCTTCTATAATATCAATGCATTCCTCATTGATACTGTACCTGTAGCGGTTATATCTGAAATACGGGCTTACGGACACATCCAGGACAATCAGCACGGCAAGCGCCAGGGAAATCCATTTCCCCACCGTGATATTCTCAGGAAAGATCCAGAAATAATCCACTGCCCCAATGACAGCCAGGACTACAGCCCCTGTTATAATCCCTGCCACATACATACAGTACAGGGCGCGCTTTGATAATTTCTCATACATTGAATTAACCTCCGTTTCTGCGGAAGCAAAAACATCCCGCATATTGTACTATGAGTTTAATACAATAATACGAGATGTCTGTACGTCTGTCAATGCATTTCTACGGCATGCCAAATGCATTCCAAATCACTTCAGCGCGGCTCAAAATTCCTTTCAGCCCGCAGGCTGTTCCGCGCGCTCCGGCTCTCCCAGCTTTTCCTCAATGCGCAGCAGCTGGTTATATTTCGCCACCCTCTCCGAACGGCAGGGCGCGCCTGCCTTAATCTGGCCCGCATTAAAGGCAACGGCAATATCCGCAATAAACGTGTCCTCCGTCTCTCCGGACCGGTGTGAGATGATCGTGCGGTATCCCGCGTCCTGGGCAGCTTTTATCGTCTCAAACGCCTCTGTGAGGGTTCCGATCTGGTTGACCTTGATCAGGACAGCATTTGCCGCTCCCAGCCGGATCCCTTTTTCCAAGCGTTCTTTATTCGTAACAAAGAGGTCGTCTCCCACGAGCTGCACTCTGCTCCCGATCCGCTCTGTCAGAATCCGCCAGCCTTCCCAGTCCTCCTGGTCAAGGGGATCTTCTATGGAGCAGACAGGGAACTCTGAGATCAGATCTTCATAATAGCGTATCATATCTTCCCTGGACCGGCTGCCTTCTCCACGGAAAACATATGCCTGCTGCCCGGAATCATAGAGCTCAGACGCCGCCACATCCAAGGCGATCCTAATGTCCCGTCCAAACCGGTAACCCGCGCGCTCCACCGCGTCTCTGATGGTGCGCAGCGCTTCCCGGGCATCCTTAAAGTCCGGCGCGAATCCGCCTTCGTCCCCCACCGCAGTGGAGAATCCTTTCTCTCTCAGAACATCCTTCAGCGCATGATAGACCTCGGCGCAGACCCGGAGCTGTTCGTGGAACGCCCTCTTCTCCCCTGCCGGAACGATCATAAACTCCCGGATATCCAGCGTGTTATCCGCATGCACGCCGCCATTTAATATATTCATCATAGGCACCGGCATCTTTCCGGCACGCACGCCGCCCAGATAGCGGTACAGCGGAATCTTCAGAGCCGACGCTGCCGCCCTTGCCGCTGCCATGGACACGCCCAGCAGCGCGTTTGCCCCCAGATTTCCCTTATCAGCTGTCCCGTCCATGCGGATCAGCGCCCGGTCGATCTCCTCCTGGCCAAAGACATTCATGCCTATGACCGCGTGCGCGAGCCGGCTGTTTACATTCTCCACAGCCTGCTCTACCCCTCTGCCATTATAGCGCCCGTCTCCGTCCCTGAGCTCCACTGCCTCAAACCTTCCCGTGGAAGCCCCGGAAGGAACCGCTGCCCTGCCGACGATATCCTCCCCTGCAAGCACCTCTGCTTCAATCGTGGGATTCCCCCTGGAGTCGAGGATCTCCCTTGCAAATATATCTCTTATAGGCAAATACCTGTCCATGATCTGTATCCTCCTGATCTGAAATATTTTCCGCGCCGTTTTTTGTATCAGTTTATATTCTCTCCGTCTCGCCTTCTCTTAATGCATTGACTTTTCACATTCCAAAGATTACAATTCGGATAGATATTTTAATACAGATTAATTTTCTCTGCCCGGCGTGCAGAGGGAACAGGAGGATAAAATGAAAAACAAATTTCAATATTTCTTTATGCTTACTTTCAGCACGCTTCTTATTGCAGTTGGAACTTATTTTTTCAAATTCACAAATAATTTTACCTTTGGCGGCATCACCGGACTTGCAGTCCTTGTCGCCAAGACCGGCGTGATCTCTGCCGGCGATTTCAACCTGGTCATGAGCATGATCCTTTTAGTGATCGGTCTGGTCATCCTCGGAAAAAAATTCGCCGCAAAAACCGCGTACTGCAGCATCCTGCTCTCAGTCGCCCTGTCAGCTATGGAGCGCTTTTACCCAATGGACTCTCCGTTCACTGACCAGCCCATGCTGGAGCTGTGCTTTGCAATTGCCCTCCCCGCGCTGGGCTCTGCGATCTTGTTCAACATCGGCGCTTCCAGCGGAGGTACGGATATCATTGCCATGATCCTGAAGAAATATTCCAGCTTTGACATCGGGCGCGCGCTTCTCATCTCTGACGCGCTGATCACGGGAGCCGGATTCTTCGTGTTTGACATAGAGACCGGATTATATTCCCTGCTCGGTCTTGCCATCCGTTCTTTCATGATTGATACTTTTATAGAGAGCTTTAACCTGTCCAAATATTTCAACGTCGTGTGCGATCATCCGGAGCCGATCTGTGATTTCATCGTCCACACGCTCGGGCGCAGCGCCAGTGTCTGTCATGCAAAAGGCGCTTATTCAGGGAAAGACAAATACATCATCTTCACTGCCCTGAACCGGGTACAGGCAGTCCGCCTGAGAAATTACATCCGTGAAAATGATAAAGAAGCCTTCATCCTGATCTCCAACACAAGCGAGATCATCGGAAAAGGCTTCCACAGTGTATAAATCAACGATAATATTACAGCGAAATCTCATTACAGCACATGGTAATGGGGAATGATATCCTCATAATGCCCGTCTTTCATCAGGAATCCCCCGGGGATTGTCCCCAGCCGCACAAAGCCCAGCTTCTCATAAAGGCGCAGGGCATATGTATTGCTGCTGACCACTGCATTGAACTGAAGAATACGGAACCCCAGTTCTTTCCCCTTTTCCATGCAGTGTTTTACCAGCAGTTCTCCTATGTGCTGCCCTCTCATGTCAGCCCGCACTGCATAGCTGGCATTACAGATATGCCCGCAGCGCCCGATATTATTCGGATGCAGGATATAGAGCCCCACAATCTCCCCGGACCGCTCATCATAAGCGATCCCGGTGAAAGACTGCTCTTCAAAAAAAGTATGTCCGGTCTCCTCGGTCAGGGGCTCTGTCTGCGGAAACGCCACGCCGTCTTCTACCACTTGATTCCAGATCATGACCGCGTCTTTCAAATCTGTTTTTTCATATTTTTTAATCTTAAGTTTGTAAATCTTTACAGCTGCCATTCTTTTCTCCTCTGCCGCTTATCTATCTCCCTGCACACAAGATGCACACTTTAAAAAATGCAGGGGACAGTTCAGCTCTTCTGATCCTGTCCCCTGCATTATAGCATATTTTGCTTAATGGAAATAGTGGTCTCCGATCTGGATCCCCCAGTTTCCATTTCCAAAGTAAAGGCAGTCGCCAACCGGATTGCTTCCGGCAATCGCGTCCGCTGCCGCCTGTCTTGCCGTGTCTGAATAGCTGCCGCTTGCAAGCACGGAATCAAGCCATCCTGTCATCGCCGGCCCAAACTGCCCGGACTGGTAGATCACGTCTGTGATCGTGTTGGGGTAAGAACCGCTCCTTACACGGTTCATAACTACTGCTCCCACTGCAACCTGTCCTTCATAAGGCTGATTGCCTGCCTCACAGTAAATAAGCGCTGCAAGCAGTTCCTGCTCCGCTGCCGCTGCTCTGGCCGCCTCGGCTTCCGCCGCAGCCTGCGCTGCCGCAGCTTCTTCGGCTGCCCTTGCCTCAGCAGCTGCCTGTTCCTCAGCAAGGCGCTGCGCCTCTTCTGCTGCCTTCTTCTCTTCCTCTACTTTAATGAGGTATGCTGTATGTGCCGCGTGAACCGCGTCCTTTGTATCCTGCACTGCCTCTCCGCTGATCCCGCCTGCGGTCTCGGCAAAATCCCATTGGAAAAGCTCCTCCTGAATGTACGTGTTTCCTCCTGCATTCCCGCTTGTTTCTGCCGCCAGACTGGTGAACCCTGTCAGCAGCATGGCGCTTGCCGCTGCTGCATACAGAGACAGCAGGACGCGCCTGTTTTGATTATATTTCATATACTCCTCCTCTAACCTGTTGCAATATCATTACAGATATCTTTTAAAATATATGCTCATATTTTAAATAATATTACAGATATTACAAAAGTGTTACGGATGGCATTATAATACAGGTTTTTTTGTTTGTCAACTTTTTTATTTACAAATGTGAACGGGGTCAGACCCCT
>DXCD01000245.1 GCA_019116185.1 Candidatus Mediterraneibacter stercorigallinarum | reverse complement strand
GAAGCCGAATCATCCGTTGGCAAATTGTTTTTAGCCACGCTTTCTTCCTTTTAATTTTTCCCAAATCGTGGAGCCGGAACCTGAGCCGCATCCCCGCCCGCCACGAATACGTCTTAAAATAACCTACGGTTTTCGGACGTAATATGTCTCGGCCGTCTCCCCGGCAAATCCGGATTTACAGTGTATCGCCGCGTTTGATATATCCGGGTTTATCCGGTGTCGCGATAACTCTCTTTCCGCGGATCAATCGTGCGTGTTTGTCTACGACAAGATTCTCAACGTGAACTCCTTTGCCGATGACAACATCAGCTGAGATAACGCAGTTCTTTACAACAGCCCCCGGTTTGATGATACAGCCTCTTCCGATAACAGAATTTTCGACTGTGCCCTCGATCAGACAGCCGTTGGAAACAACGGAAGATGTCACCTTGCTGCCCTCGAAATACTGTGTCGGGCAGGAGTCGTTGGTACGAGTATAGATCGGCCAGTCCGGAGTGAAGAGGTCTGAAGCGTGTTTTAAGTCGATCAGATCCATGTTTGCATGATAATAACTGTTAAAGTCACAGATCGCCGCAAAATAGCCTCTGTGGGAAACAGCGCGGATATCAAGGTTCTCGCATTCTTCATTAAGAATATCAGCGAATGTATACATGGAAGATGTCTTGCGGGCTTTCTTGACCAGGTCAAGGAAAAGTTCTTTTGACATCACATATGTATCCATAGAAATATTTTTGTTTTTCGCATTTCCATGGTTTGGTTCGATGGAGAGCACGCCTTTCTGCTTGTTGATGTTCAGTGTATTGCAGTTGAGGAATGCTTCCTTTGCATTGTCAACGGAATGATACATCATGGAGATGTCTGCTCCGGATTCAATGTGTTCCTCAAGGAATTTGCTGTAATCTGCTGTATAGACCATGTAGCTCGGCGCCAGGACAACATAGGGCAGAGGGATTCTCTCAATGCAGTCCATGTTTTCAATATATGCTGTGATATCTGTGCTGTAAATGTCACCAATACGGTTATGATCGGTGTACATGATATTCAGCTGCCCGCGTTTGGAGTTGATATTGTAATGACGTCCGGTTCCCAGGTGCTCTGTCAGGGAACGGGGTTTCCTGCGGACATAAACCTGAATATTATCAATTCCGCTGTTGCTCATATTAGAAATCGGGAAATCGATCGTGCGGTATCTGCCGAGGAAAGAAAAGGCTCCTACAGGGCGGTATGCCTGAAGACCATCTACCTGGATGTGATTTCCGGCAAAATTAACGATTCCAAATGCCTTACTCATATTATTCATCCCCCTTTACACGTTTTGCGACAAGTTCAATGTTCTTGCTGTCGGCACTGCCCACAACGGCATTTTTGCCGATCTTGATTCCGTCAGCGACAAGCGCGCGGGTGACGACTGCGCCTTCTGCAACTTCAGCTCCCGGCATAAGGACACTGTTCACCACCTTGGCTCCGGCTGCAACTTTCGCTCCCGTAAACAGGACGGAATTATGTACTTCGCCGTCAACAACACAGCCCTGTGTGATGAAAGCGCGGTCAATGACTGCGTCAGCGCCTATATACTGAGGGAGAGCAGTTGCGTCTTCGGTGTAGATCTTCCATGTGCTGTCATTTAAGTCAAGCTCATTATTTTTATCGAGAAGATCCATATTTGCTTCCCAGAGAGAGTCAATCGTTCCGACGTCTTTCCAGTAGCCTTTGAATTTGTAGGCATACAGGCTGCCGCCGTCATTTAAGAGTGTTGGGATGATGTCTTTACCGAAGTCGTGATTGGAATCCGGGTTCTTCATATCAGCGAGAAGCATTTTGCGCAGCATCTTCCAGCTGAAGATGTAGATTCCCATGGAAGCAAGATTGCTCTTGGGATGTTCCGGCTTCTCTTCGAATTCCACGATGCGTCCGGTCTCGTCCGTGTTCATGATTCCGAAGCGGCTGGCTTCTTTCATCGGAACCTCGATAACCGCGATTGTTGCGTCTGCCTTGCACTCTTTGTGATAAGCAAGCATTTTTGCATAGTTCATTTTATAAATATGGTCGCCGGAAAGAATGAGAAGATATTCCGGCGAGTATGTATCGATAAAATCGATATTCTGTGAGATCGCGTCAGCTGTTCCTCTGTATACATCCAGGTTGGCATCTGATTTCTCACGCGGCGGGAGTACGTATACCCCGCTGTCTTTGGCGTCGAGACCCCAGCGGCGGCCTGCTGCGACATAGCTGTTCAGAAGGATGGATTCATATTGTGTCAGTACTCCGACAACATCGATTCCACTGTTGGCACAGTTGCTGAGGGGAAAATCAATGATACGGTATTTTCCACCATATGAAACAGCCGGTTTTGCCACTTTTTTTGTCAGGTCATGAAGACGAGATCCGCGGCCGCCAGCTAAAATCATGGCTAACATGTTATTTTGCTTCATAATGAGCCCTCTCTTTCATCTTTAATGCTATTATTATACATTCTTTTTTGTTACATTTCCACACTTATAAATGAAAAAAAACAATATTTTCGTTAAAACGGCATAAAGTGCTTTTTGGAGATTGACAATAAAATTTTATCCGCATATACTGACTGTTAGTTACCGAACAAATTATAATTCATGTTATGGTCCGGGACAGAACAAGACCTGTGAAAGGGAGTGTGTGCAGTATGGAAAAAAAGGAGCGGCAGGATGGGATAGACAGCTCTGCTCATGACGCGGGAAGGCTGATAAACACTGTTTCTCACCAGCTTAAGCGTCAGATGTGCACACATGAAGCTGAGGACAGCCTGACGAATATTCAGAGGCATGTGCTGCACTATATTTTATTTCAGTCACTGAAGTGTGATATTTATCAAAGGGATGTGGAGAAAGAGTTCCAGATCCGCAGGTCAACAGTAACCGGAACGCTCCAGCTTCTGGAAAAAAAAGGATTTATCAGGCGGGAGTCAGTAGAATGGGACGCGCGGCTGAAAAAAGTAGTCCCTACGGATAAGGCAGAGGGAATCCGGGAACATGTTCTGAATAATATCCGCTATGCGGAGGCAGTGCTAAGAGAAGGGATTCCGGAAGCGAAGCTTCGTGTCTGCCTGGAAGTGCTGGAACAGATGTCGGAGAATTTGACAGGTAATGAAAAAAGGAGAGAGGAGATTAGAGACCATGAATAGAAAATTACTTCGTTCCGTCAGGGAATATAAACGTGAATCCTTCCTGACCCCGGTGCTGGTCTGTCTGGAAGTGCTGATGGAAGTCCTGATCCCGCTGCTGATGGCGAGGATCATTGATGTGGGGATCATGGAAGGGGATATGGCTTACATTATAAAGATGGGTCTTCTGCTCATCGTCATGGCGATGCTGGCGCTGGCATTCGGCGCAAAGGCAGGGCAGCTCGGCGCGATTGCCTCTTCAGGATACGCAAAAAATCTGCGCCATGATATCTTTTATCGGATACAGGAGTTTTCATTTGGAAACATTGACCATTTTTCAACGTCCAGCCTTGTCACCAGGATGACTACGGATATTACGAACGTGCAGATGGCGTATATGTTTACGATCCGCCTGCTCGCGAGAGCGCCGATCATGATCGTGCTGTCCCTTATCATGACGATGACGATCAGCATGCCTATTGCAATTGTCATGATGATTGTAGCGCCGGTCCTTGGGATTGCGCTGATCCTGATCGCGAAGATGGCTCATCCTCATTTCGTCCAGGTATTTGACGAGTATGATGTGCTGAATAATACGGTGCAGGAGAACGTAAATGCGGCGAGAGTCGTCAAGGCATATGTCCGCGGGGATCATGAGGTGGAGAAGTTTGACAAAGTGTCTGCCAAGGTGTTTAAGCTCTTTACAAAAGCGGAGAAGATCGTGGCATGGAACTCTCCCATCATGCAGTTCGCTGTATATACCGTGGTCATTGTCATGGTGCTGATCGGCGGCGAGAGCATTATCGGAGGCACAATGCAGACTGGCGAGCTGACGAGTGTGATCGTGTATGCGCTTCAGATCCTGATGTCTCTGATGATGGTGACATTTGTGTTTACGATGATCATGATCGCAGAGGCTTCTACGGACCGTATCACAGAGGTGCTGGAAGAGGTGCCGGAGATGCAGGATAAGACTGACGCGGTCAGAGAAGTCGCAAACGGAGATATTGATTTCGAACGTGTGAATTTCAGCTATGCCGGAGAAGGCGGAAATCTGTCGCTGAAGGATGTGGATCTTCATATTAAAAGCGGACAGATCGTGGGAATTATCGGCGGTACCGGAAGCGCCAAGTCTACGCTCGTGCAGCTGATCCCAAGACTGTATGACGTGACAGACGGCTGCGTGAAGGTAGGCGGCGTGGATGTCAGAGACTATAATCTGGAGGCATTGCGCGATCAGGTGTCCATGGTGCTCCAGAAGAACGTGCTCTTTACGGGAAGTATTTATGAAAATGTCCGCTGGGGTGATGAAAAGGCCAGCGACGAGGAAGTTCAGAGAGTCTGCAAGCTTGCTCAGGCGGACAGTTTCATCCAGGAATTCCCGAACGGATATAACACGATGATCGTGGAAGGCGGAAATAATGTGTCTGGCGGGCAGAAGCAGAGGCTCTGTATTGCGAGAGCGCTGCTGAAGAAGCCGAAGATCCTGATCCTTGATGATTCTACCAGCGCGGTAGACACAAGGACGGACGCTCTGATCCGCCAGGCATTCCGCGAAGAGATTCCGGATACAACGAAGATTATTATCGCACAGAGGATTTCTTCCGTAGAAGATGCGGATGTGATCGTTGTTATGGATAACGGTGAGATCAATGGTGTCGGCACATCAGAAGAACTTCTGAAGACAAATGCGATCTACCGGGAAGTATATGAATCACAGGTGAAAGGAGGCGCGGACGATGAGTGATCAGATCAAACAGAGACGGGGCGGGGGCCCGGCGGTCACAAAGGGAACGATCAAGACGGCAAAGCGTCTGATCGGGTATGTGACCAGTACTTATAAGGTGCAGTTCGTAGTGGTGCTGCTCTGTATCCTGATGAGCTCCATTGCTTCGATCTCAGTGTCACTGTCACTGAAATTCCTTCTGGATGACTTCATCATTCCTTTGATCGGGCAGAAAAATCCGGATTATACGGAGCTCTACACTGCGCTTGCTGTGCTGGGAACTATTTTCCTTTTGGGAGTGATCGCAACATTTGTATACAGCCGGATGATGGTGGTGATCGGGCAGGGCGTGTTAAAACGTGTCCGTGACGAGATGTTTGAACACATGCAGACACTGCCGATCCGCTATTTTGACCAGAATACGAACGGATCTATCATGAGTCTTTATACCAATGATACAGATACTCTGCGTCAGATGATCAACCAGTCCATACCGCAGGTGCTGATGTCAGTGTTTACTGTTGTCGTGACCTTTATATCCATGCTGGTGCTCAGCCCGGTGCTGACAGTTCTTGCAGTGCTCATGATCTTTGTCATGATCATCGTGTCAAAACTGGTCGCGGGCAACAGTGGAAAGTATTTCATCCGTCAGCAGCTTGATCTTGCGGATATCACCGGATTTGTGGAAGAGCGGATGAACGGGCAGCGCGTTGTTAAAGTATTCAACCACGAGAAGATCTCGGAGCGTGAGTTTGATGAACTCAATGAACGCTTATTTACCAGTGCGTCCAGAGCGCATACATTTGCCAGCATGATGGGACCTATCATCGGCAACCTCGGCAACCTGCAGTTTGTGCTTACGGCAGTGTTCGGCGGCTTCCTTTCTGTAATGGGCATCGGCAATATTACATTGGGCGTAATGGCATCCTATCTGCAGTTTACGAAAAGCTTTACACAGCCGTTCATGCAGATCGCGCAGCAGTTTAACTCTATCATTATGGCGCTTGCCGGAGCTGAGCGTATCTTCAACATGATGGATGAAGAACCGGAAGTGGACGACGGATATGTGACGCTTGTCAACGCAAAGAAAGATGCAGACGGCAATATCGTGGAATGCAAAGAACGCACCGGAATGTGGGCTTGGAAACATCCGCATAAGGCAGACGGAACCGTGACTTACACAGAATTAAAAGGTGATGTGCGGTTCTATGACATGACGTTCGGATACACGCCGGATCATATGGTGCTCCATGATCTGACCCTGTATGCGAAACCGGGACAGAAACTGGCGTTCGTAGGGTCTACCGGAGCCGGAAAAACAACGATCACCAACCTGATCAATCGTTTCTACGATGTGGCAGACGGAAAGATCCGTTATGATGATATCAATATAAACAAGATCAAAAAAGCAGATCTGAGGCGTTCTCTGGGTATCGTGCTTCAGGATACCCACCTGTTCACAGGCACGATCAAGGAAAATATCCGATACGGCAAGCTGGACGCAACGGATGAAGAGGTATATAAGGCGGCAAAACTCGCTCATGCGGACGGATTTATCAAAATGCTGCCAAACGGGTACGACACTCATCTGAGCGGCGACGGGGAAGAACTCTCCCAGGGACAGCGGCAGCTCCTTGCAATCGCCAGGGCAGCCATCGCTGATCCGCCGGTGCTGATCCTGGACGAGGCGACGTCCTCCATTGATACCAGGACAGAACAGATTGTGCAGCAGGGGATGGATAACCTGATGAAAGGGCGGACAGTATTCGTCATCGCCCACAGACTCTCAACCATCCGCAACAGCGACGCGATCATGGTACTCGAACACGGCCGCATCATCGAAAGAGGAACCCACGAAGATCTGTTAAAACTAAAAGGAACATACTATCAGTTATACACTGGGAAGTTAGAGCTTTCGTGATGGCAATGAGCCGTGCGGGAAAACAGAGGCAGAGTTCGGGAAGAGTGCTTGCATTCTTCCCGGGCTCTGTCTCTGTTTTCACATAGGGCGAAAGCCCGCGACTGAGATGGAACGCAGTGGAATCGAAGTTGCGCACGGCGGCCCCATTTCATGCGAAAGCCCGCGACTGATACCCGAGCCCTTGAAGAGGTATTTTCGAGCCTGGTGTCTGCCGGACAAAAAGTAAAAAAGAGCTTGAAAATGTGCCGGATATGATAGATTATTATAAATAGGGCAAAGTTCCTGGAAGTGCATAAGAGGTGTATTGAAATGTATATTCTTATTCCGTTAATATTGTCAGTAATCTGTTTATTTGTGAATCCTTATGTGGGATTGTTCGGCATATTTACAGTTGTGGAGCTGATCATTATCCTTTGTGTTGATATCAATGCAAACGCCAGGATTAAATTATGTTATAAAGTATCAGGGGAAAATGCTCCGCGCGCGGAACAGCTAAAGAGATCAGGAAAGATTCTCGCAACATCAGAATGTGTCCTCACCGTCTTTTTTACAATAATAACCGTGGTAGTAGAGAGCGGAGTGTGGATGCTGGCAAGCGGGAGCCTTACAGGTAATGCCGTAGTCATGACGCCGTTTTCTCTTATTTCAGAGGGAAATTTGACGCTTAGCTGTATTTTACTTGTAACTGCAATAGCATTTCAGATCATTGCGCTTATTTTGGCTTTTGTCAGGAGAGGGCAGTTGATGAAAAGAATACATTCGATGGCCAGATCAATAAGATAGCAGAAGACAGTATCCATCTGGGAAAGAAATTTGCGGAGATGTTGGATTCGGTTCAGGCGGATTAGGAGGAATTGGCAAATGGATAATTTTTTTATAAGTGAATTTCAATATACGGAAGATTGTATTCCTGAGTATCTGAAGCGCTGGTGGAGTGAAAAGCTGATGATATCTTATATTTTAACAGCGCTGATTTTTCTGTACTTTCTAATAATGCTGATAATACGGAGAAATTTTGTTTATCTGTTTCTCGAAATTCTTCCGGTGCTGCTTCTGCTGCTCATAAGGATCAAAGTTGTCCGGGCAGTGAAGGTAGAAAGAGAAAGATATCAGGTCAATTACGGGAACAGTGTGCCTTTGATGCATATTGAAATAGGCCGGGATATTCTTTACAGAATAGAGGACAAAGAGAAGCATTTATCCTTATCGGATATAAAAAAGGTGTTGGAAACCCCAAATATGATAGTGATATGTTTGAGGGGAAATCTTATCCTGCCCGTAAAAAAGACCGGCTTTATGAAGGAGGATGCGGATCATTGCCTGAGGTATCTCCGGAATCAGATTGGGAGCAGATAAAACGGAAACTGTCAGATAAAAAACGAAAAAGCCCGCGTTTCCGAAAAAAGTCCGGAAGCGCGGGCTCCGATTTTACACGACATGGATATCAACAGAGCTTTAGTCGAGTTTCTTCCCTGTGAGCATCTCATACCCCTGCAGGTAGATATCGATCGTTTTCTGAACGATGTCATCCGGCAGTGTCCAGTCATTATCCGGATTCGCTTTCAGCCAGTCACGTGCGAACTGCTTGTCAAAGGACGGCTGCCCGTGTCCCGGTTCATATCCGTCTGCCGGCCAGAAGCGGGAGCTGTCCGGCGTGAGCATTTCGTCTCCGAGCACGATGTTTCCGTCCTCGTCCAGACCGAACTCGAATTTCGTGTCAGCGATGATGATGCCGCGTGTCAGGGCGTAATCTGCACATTTCTTGTACAGTGCGATCGTATAATCGCGCAGTTTCGCTGCATACTCCTCGCCCTTGCCCGGGAATGCTTTCTCCAGGTGCTCAATGCTCTGCTCGTAGGAGATGTTCTCGTCATGATCGCCGATCTCAGCCTTTGTGGAAGGTGTGTAGATCGGTTCCGGCAGTTTGTCGGATTCCTTGAGCCCTTCCGGCAGTGTGATACCGCACACTGTGCCGTCCTTCTGGTAGCTTGCCCAGCCGCTTCCTGTGATATATCCGCGGACAATGCACTCGATGGGGAGCATGTTCAGCTTCCGGCACATCATGCTGTTTCCGTCGAACTGCGGCTGTTGGAAGAATTCCGGCATGTCTTTAACATCTGTTGAGATCATATGGTTCGGCAGGATATCTGAAGTCATGTCAAACCAGAATTTGGACATCTGTGTAAGCACAGTGCCCTTTTTTGTTATCGTGTTTTTCAGGATTACGTCAAAGCAGCTGATCCTGTCTGTGGCAACAAGGATCAGGCTGTCGCCGTTGTCGTAGATTTCACGGACTTTTCCTTCTTTGATCGGTTTCATTTCGTATACCTCGTTTTATTTTATAGTTTGAGTAGTTCCTTTAATAGAATAGGCATAAATGACCGGAAAGACAATAGTTTTTTGCATTTTTTGTAAATTTCCGATACGGATGGCGCACAATAAGAGGGACGGACAGGCAGCAGGATGCGATGCAGATGAGAATGTGTTGCAGATTTACAGGAAATAGCGGATATGTTAAAATACAAAAAGGAGTGCGCCGGCATATCGCCGCATGCCGCGGCGGTGCCGCTGGTGCAGCATACTTAGTTTAGAAGTGTTACATGATATGAAATAAGGACGATAAGAAACAGGAGGAGCACATATGATAACAGTAAAAGACTACAGAGGACATATCCGCAACTGGGAAGAACTCTGCGAGAGGCTGGAGATCCCGCTTGACCTTACGAGGGAAGAACGCGAGGAGAAAATATTGATCCGCGCGTATGAGACTTGGGGATATGAGATGGCGGACCACATGCATGGCATGTTCGCATTTGCCCTGTGGGATGACAGCGAGAAGAAACTGTTCTGTTTGAGAGACCAGTTCGGGACAAAACCATTTTATTACTATGAGACAGCAGACGGAAATCTGCTCTACGGCACCACGATCCGCCAGATCATGCAGCAGCCGGGATTTGTGAAGGAATTAAATGAAGAGATGCTTCAGTTATATCTGAGCCTTACTTATGTGGCTGGAGAAAATACATTTTTCCGCGGGCTTAAGAAACTCATGCCGGGACGGTATCTGATCTGGCAGGACGGAAAGCTGAGCATCAAGCGCTACTGGACGCCGACCTTCCATCCGGATGAGAGCAAGACCCTTGAGGAGTGGGCGGACGAGATCCATACGACTCTGAAGGAGATCATGCCGGAGGTCAAGACAGCGGATGAGACAGCGGAATCCTTCCTGTCCGGCGGTGTGGATTCTTCTTATGTGCTGGCAATGTCTGATGTAGAGATGACGGACTCCTGCGGTTATGAGGAAGAGCGTTTCGATGAGTCGGGGCTGGCGCGTCAGACAGCGGATATCCTGGGAAGGAAGAATTCCCGGTGCCTGATCACGCCGGAGGAGTATTTCGGGATCGTTCCGTATGTGATGTACAATATGGAGCAGCCGCTGGGAGACGCATCGGCTATCGCGTTTGCTATTGCGTGCCGGGCAACGGCAGAGCATACGAAGATCTGCTATTCCGGAGAGGGCGCGGATGAATTTTTCGGCGGATACAATATGTACCGCAATGCAGAGCGCTACGGCGAGAATCTGAAGACGTTCTACGTGGGAAATACAAATATCATGAAGGAAGACGAGAAGAAGCGCATCCTGAAGAAATACGATCCGGATGTCCTTCCGATCGAGATCGCCCGTCCCATCTATGAGGAGACGGAAGGGCTTGACCCGCTGACAAAGATGTCAGATGTGGATATCCAGATCTGGCTGGAAGGCGACATTTACCTGAATGTGGACAAGATGAGCCTTGCGGCAGGACTTGAGATCCGGATGCCGCTGACAGATCGCAGGATCTTTGACATTGCATCCAGGATGCCGTCAAAATATAAAGTCAATGAAGAGCAGAATAAGGTGGCGCTGCGTACTGCCGCGGCAAAAGTGCTGCCGGAGGAGATCGCGTTCCGCAAGAAGCTGGGATTCATCGTGCCGATCCGCATCTGGATGGCTGATGACCGGTACAATCAGGACGTGAGGGCGAAATTCCGCAGCGAGATGGCGGAGAAGTTCTTCAATGTAGATGAGATCAATGCCATTTTCGATGATTACGTGGGCGGCAATTCGGACAACTGGAGAAAAGTCTGGACCATCTATACCTTCCTTGTATGGTATGAAGAATACTTTGTAAAGCGCTGAGGTGAGGCTATGATAATTGATACACATGCGCATTATGATGACGAGCAGTTTGACCCGGACAGGAACGAGCTCTTAAAGAGCATGGAAGCAGGAGGGATCGGACTGATCGTGGACGCCGGCTCCACGGTGGCTTCCTGGGGAAAGATCGTGAAACTGACAGAGGAATATCCGTTTATGTACGGCGCTATCGGCGTGCACCCGGACGAGGTCGGCTCGCTGGATGACGAGCAGTTTGCCAGGATGCCAGACCTGCTTGATCTGGATAAGATTATTGCTGTGGGCGAGATCGGGCTGGACTATTACTGGGATAAGGAAAAGCATGACATTCAGAAGAAATGGTTCATCCGGCAGCTTGAGCTTGCCAGGGAAAAGAATATGCCGGTAATCATACACAGCCGGGAAGCCGCGGCGGACACGTTTGAGATCATGAAAGAACATGCCGCGGGCATGAAGGCGGTGATCCACTGTTATTCTTATTCCGCTGAGATGGCCCGGGAATATGTGAAAATGGGATACTATATCGGCGTGGGCGGCGTGGTTACTTTTAAGAATGCAAAGAAACTGAAGCAAGTGGTAGAAGAGATCCCGCTTGAGACCATCGTGCTGGAGACAGACTGCCCGTACCTGGCGCCCGTGCCTTACAGGGGTAAACGCAACTGCTCATTGTACCTGCCTTACGTGGCTGAGCAAATTGCAGAGATAAAAGGAACAACAGTAGAAAACGTGATACAGCAGACAGAAAAGAACAGCAGAGAACTGTATTGTTTGTGAAATATTCAGAAAATTCAACTAAAAGGGGTCTGACCCCTCCTGAAAGGGGTCTGACCCCTTTGGGGTAAACTGTCTGAATATTCCGAAAGGAGGAATCCATGAAAGAGCCTACGCTTGGCAATCCGCAGAACACCATTGCGGTGCTGCAGAAATATAATTTTGTTTTTCAGAAAAAGTTCGGGCAGAATTTTCTGATCGATACGCATGTGTTGGACAAGATCATCCGCGCGGCACAGATCGAAGAGGATGACTGCGTGCTTGAGATCGGCCCGGGAATCGGGACGATGACTCAGTACCTTGCCTGCGCGGCGCGCAGGGTCATTGCGGTGGAGATCGACAGGGCGCTGATCCCGATTCTGGAGGATACACTGGATGGCTATGAGAATGTAAGGATCATCAATGAAGACGTGCTGAAAGTGGACATTGCGAAGCTGGCGGAAGAGGAGAACAGCGGCAGGCCGATCAAGGTGGTGGCGAATCTGCCCTACTATATTACGACACCGATCATCATGGGGCTTTTTGAAAATCATGTCCCAGTCAAAAGCATCACGGTCATGGTGCAGAAAGAGGTGGCGGACCGCATGCAGACAGGACCGGGATCTAAGGATTACGGCGCGCTCTCGCTGGCGGTCCAGTATTATTCGAAGCCTTATATTGTGGCAAATGTGCCGCCGAACTGCTTCATGCCCCGTCCGAAAGTGGGATCCGCGGTGATCCGGCTGGAGAGACATGAGGAGCCGCCTGTGCAGGTACAGGATGAGAAGCTCATGTTCCGCATCATCCGCGCATCCTTTAATCAGAGGCGGAAGACACTGGCAAACGGGCTGAAGAACTCCGCAGAGCTTGATTTTACGAAAGAAGAGATCGAGGAAGCGATCCTGGCTCTCGGAAAAGGACCGAGCATTCGGGGGGAAGCTCTGACACTTGCCGAATTTGCGCAGCTGTCTGACCTGCTGGGGAAATATATGCATGATTGATCAGGATGAAACATCTGACATGTCATTCATAAATATTTAATAGTCAGTTTATTGTTTAATTATGCGTTTTTTAGTATAATATAAAGATCATACGGAGAAAAGAAAGAAGGAGGAAGGTCACATGGCGAAAGATATTGACAGCATTTTTTTCGATATTACTCCCGAGATTGACGAGCTTGCGGCGAAATGTGAGAAGAACAATGCAATTGACAAGGATTTGTACACCAAATACGAGGTGAAAAGGGGATTACGTGACCTGAACGGAAAAGGCGTTCTTGCAGGACTTACCAATATTTCCGATGTCTGCGCATCCAAAGTTGTTAACGGAGAGACCGTACCCTGCGAAGGGAATCTGTATTACCGGGGCTACAATATCAAGGACATTGTAAAGGGGTTCCTGGCAGCAAAACACCCGGGATTTGAAGAGACAGCATATCTGCTCCTGTTCGGAGAGCTTCCTAACAAAACAGAACTCAGGAATTTCCAGGACATGCTGGCGGACCGCCGGATGCTTCCGCCGAATTTTGTGCGGGACATTATCATGAAAGCTCCCAGCCATGACATGATGAACAGTATTACAAGAAGTATTCTTCAGCTTTATTCTTATGATGAAAAAGCTGATGATACGAGCATCCCGAATGTGCTGCGCCAGTGCCTGAATCTGATCGCGCAGTTCCCGATGCTGATGGTATACGGTTATCATGCTTACAATTACCGCAGAGGCGAGGATCTTTATATTTATGCTCCGAAGCGTGAATTATCCGCGGCAGAAAATATTCTGATGATGCTGAGGGAAGACCGGAAATATACGAAGCTTGAGGCGAAGATCCTTGACATGGCTCTTGTCCTTCACATGGATCACGGCGGCGGAAACAACTCTACATTTACGACCCATGTCGTTACTTCCTCCGGGACAGATACTTATTCGACTATGGCAGCCGCGATGGCCTCGCTCAAAGGCCCGAAACACGGAGGGGCAAATGTAAAAGTCACTCAGATGTTCGAGGACATGAAGGCCCATCTGACAGACTGGGAAGATGAAGATCAGATCAGGACATATCTGGAGGCGCTTCTTGATAAGAAGGCATTTGACAAGAAAGGTCTTATCTATGGTATGGGACATGCGGTGTATTCTATTTCTGATCCGCGTGCAGACATCTTCAAACGCTTTGTAAAACAGCTTGCAAAGGAAAAACACCACGAAAAGGAATATGCTCTCTATGAGAAGGTGGAGCATATGGCACCGGAGATCATCGGCGAGAAGCGCAGGATGTACAAAGGAGTTAATGCAAACGTGGACTTTTACAGCGGACTTGTTTACAGCATGCTGGATCTTCCTCCGGCGCTGTACACGCCGATCTTCGCGGCGGCGCGTATTGTAGGATGGAGCGCGCACAGACTGGAAGAGCTTAAGAATGTAGACAAGATCATACGTCCGGCGTATAAGGCTCTCGCACCATACCGCGAATACATAAATTTAGATGACAGGTAAGTGAGTAACATGAGAGACGAGTTTTATTTCCCATCAAAGGACGGCAATACGGAGATCCATACAATAGAGTGGAAACCGGAAGGAGAAGTAAAGGCTGTCCTTCAGATCTGCCACGGAATGGTGGAATATATCAGGCGATATGACGAGTTTGCACAGTTCCTGTGCGACAGAGGCTATTATGTCGTGGGAAATGACCATCTTGGACACGGCAAATCCATACAGGCAAAATCTGAATATGGCTTCTTTAATGAGAAATACGGAAATGCCTGCGTGCTGGGCGACATGCATACGCTCCGCCAGCGGACGGCAAAGAAATATCCGGGAGTCCCGTATTTTATGCTGGGACACAGCATGGGATCAACGCTGCTCAGGCAGTATATACAGATGTACGGCAACGGACTGAGCGGCGCTGTGCTTATGGGCGTGGCAGCGGATCACAAAAAGGCAGAGCTGTTATTTGGAAAGAGACTGTGCCGGGTGCTGGCGGCTTTCCGCGGCTGGCATTACCGCAGCAAAATGGTGGATAAGCTGGTGATGGGATCTTTTAATAAGAAATTTAAGCCCGCGCGTACCCGCGCGGACTGGATCACAAGCGATAATGACCATCTGGATGTATATGTGTCTGATCCGCTCTGCTCTTTTGTATCAACAGTAAATGCTTACTACAATATCTTCTCGGGCATGATCGGCACGCAGCGGAAAGAGAGTGTGTACATGGTTCCCAAGGGGCTTCCGATCCTATTTATGTCCGGGGCAGATGATCCGGTAGGCGGATTCGGAAAAGGTGTCCGCAAGATCTATGAGAAGTACCGGGCAGCCGGTATTCAGGATGTGGCTCTCCGGCTGTATACAGGAGACCGGCATGAGCTCCTCAATGAAACAGACAGGGAACAGGTCTATGAAGATCTGCTGGAGTGGTTTGACGAGCATAGATAATAAATATTATATTGAAAGCATAACAAAAACCCATCAATCTTTCGACTGATGGGTTTTTGCCGTTTTATAAGTTATCTAAAGGAATGAGAGTAAAGTGCGGCACCTCGCAGTGCCTAAACTTTTATGAGGGGGAAGATAGTTGTTTATCAACTATCTTGGTTATAGTATAGGCGGAAAATATGTCAAAAATATGAGTGAATTATAAAAGAACCCGAAAATTTCTAAACTGATGGTAAAAAAAGTATGAGGAAAATTTTCGGGACAGCGAAAAATGCTTTTTGGATAATTGACAGGCAGATATTTTAGCAGGAATGGCGCTAAGTGAATGATAAGCCATCCACAGAGCAGCGGACTTGTTTTATACTTCAAAATAATGAAAATTGAACAAAATATACAAAAATAAATTTTAATATTGTAATAAAGTGACTGATATGACATAATTATTACAAATTATGCCATAATATGGAATATTTGTTAATGGGACGGAACGTTGGTTCAGCTCAAAGGAGGAAAAAGTTTATGAAAAAGAAAATGAAGGCGCGGTGCCTGGCATCGTGTCTGGCGGCTGTCACAGTCATTGGAAGTGCAGGCATTCCGGCGGCAGCACAAGAGACAGGGGAGGCGGATGCAGCGCAGACAGACGCATTCGTGCCTGAAGCGAAGGCGGATAAAGGAAACTTTAATACCGGGTGGAAATTCTATCTTGGGGATGTGGAGAACGCGGACCAGAAAGAATTCGACGATTCCGGCTGGGAAGATATCCAGATTCCCCATGATTTCAGTATGGATCAGGAGTTTTCCGCTCAGTACGAGGCGGAATCCGGCTTCCTTCCGGGCGGGACAGGCTGGTACCGGAAGAGCGTCGTGTTCCCGGAAGATTATGCAGGGAAGACTCTGACGATTAATTTTGACGGCGTGTACAATCATGCATATGTGTATGTGAATGGAACGAAGATCGGCGAGAACTTCTATGGATATAATGATTTTTCTCTGGATATTACGGATTATGTGACTTGCGACGGAAAGACGGAAAACGTGATCTCTGTGAAAGCGGTGAATGAATTCCCGTCCAGCCGGTGGTATTCCGGTTCCGGTATTTACCGGGATGTGACACTGACTGTATCCGGGGATATCCATGTGGCGGACGAAGGTACTTATGTGACCACGCCGAACCTGGAAGAAGAGCAGGACGGTGATGTGACAGTCCACGTGGAGACAGACGTGAAAAACGAAAGAGCTGAATCCGGCACAGTGACCGTGCGCACAACGATCTTGAATGATCAGGGAGAGGTCGTTTCGAAAGAGGCCGGAGAGAAAGAAGTAACGGTCAGCGCAGAGGAAGAAGTTACAGCAGAACAGGATGTTGTAGTAAACAAACCGGAGCTCTGGGACTGCGACAATCCGAATCTGTACTATGTGCAGACAGAGATCCTGGAAGACGGCGAAGTGATCGACAGTTACGAGACGGAATTTGGTTTCCGCTATCTGGAGTATGATGCGGACTTCGGCTTCAAGCTGAACGGTGAGAACGTGAAGATGAAGGGTGTCTGCATGCACCACGATCAGGGGGCGCTTGGCGCTGCCTCCTACTATGATGCAGTGAAGCGCCAGGTGGAGATCCTCAAAGGCATGGGCGTAAACGCGATCCGCGCCAGCCATAATGTACCTTCTGACATGCTGATCTCGATCTGCAACGAAGAAGGCATCCTTGTCATGAATGAGATCTTCGACGGATGGACGGAGTATAAAAACGGCAATTATAATGACTTTGGAAAAGAATTCGACAAGACGCTTGCAGCGGACAATCAGGTCATCGGCGGAAGCGCGGACAAGACATGGGCGCAGTTTGTTCTGGAATCAACAGTAAACCGTGATAAAAACGACCCGTGCGTGGTGATGTGGTCCATCGGAAATGAGCTTCCCACAGGATGCACCGGCGAAGGCGCCAGCAACGCCCAGGCAACCTATCCGGACATTGCGGCTGATCTGATCAAATGGATTCAGGATATCGATGATACGAAGCCCATCACCATGGGAGATAATCAGCCCACATGGAGTTCGGGCGACTTCCGTACCAATATTGACAATCAGCTGGCAGCAGCTGACGGCGTTGTTGGTCTTAACTACTACCCAACGCAGTATGAAAGCAAACACAACCAGCAGCCGACATGGCCTCTGGTCGGAACAGAGACCGCGTCTCCTGCCAACAGCCGTGGAATCTATAATACACTATCATCATCTTCCCAGCTTGGCGATTATCAGTGTACCGCATATGATACAGCCTGCGTGGGATGGGGAAATACAGCGAGAGAATCCTGGTACTATACGATAAAGAATGATTTTATCATGGGAGAATTTATCTGGACCGGATTTGACTATATCGGAGAACCTACCGGGACAGGCGCATGGAACGGAACCGGCACGGGAAGCGTCGTGGGCGGCGACCAGGCAGTCCCGAACTCCAGCTTCTTCGGCGTGATCGACACGGCAGGATTCCCGAAAGATTCTTATTACTTCTATTCCAGCCAGTGGGTAGAGGATAAGACAACGCTCCATGTAGTGCCGCAGAGCTGGAATGAAGAAGACCTGACGATCAGCAGCGGGAAAGTTCCGGTTTATATATACTCAAATGCAGCAAAAGTGGAACTGTACTTAAATGACGTGAAGATCGGCACTGCCACAAGAAATGATTTTGAGACAGATGCAGGCTATACATATTCTACCTATACAAATACATCTGATAATGCAGAGCTGTGCACAGCAGTCAACGAAAACCAGGAATGGAAACGAATGGCAGCGCAGTTCAGCGTACAGTATGAAGAAGGCACACTGAGCGCAAAGGCATATGACTCGAACGGAGAGCTGATCGAGGATACATATGGTCTTGATTATGTGACCACAAACAGCGATGAAGGCAGCAGCCTGAAGGTGACAGCTGAAAAGAGTGAGATCCAGGCGGACGGCAGCAGCCTTTCCTACATTTCTGTGGATGTTCTGGACGGAAACGGAGAGTTTGTAAGCTCAGCGAGAAATAACATCCGTTTCAGCCTGACAGGAAATGGAGAGATCGTTGGTGTTGACAATGGAAATCCGTCCACCACAGATAAGTTCCAGCAGCCGAGCGTGCTCACAAGTGAGAAGAGCGCGAATATCGATGCATTTTCCGGTAAAGCGCTTGTTATCGTGCGCAGTACGGACAAGGCAGGCGGATTTACCCTGAGAGCAGAGTCTTCCGGCTTAAAGGGCGGCGCAGTGAACGTGGGCACAGTGGGCGACGAGCAGGGACCTGCATATGTGAAAGACTACGAGATCACGAAAGAGTATACCGTTACCATGGGAACCGCTCCGGAACTGCAGACAGAAGTCGATGTTACAATGAGCGATGACAGTTCTGCAAAAGGAACGATCGAGTGGGAAGAGGTATCAGAAGACATCTATAATTCGCCTGGCGAGTACATGCTGAACGGCGTGCTTACTGTCGGCGGGGAAAAGATCGATGTGGAGGCATTCCTTCATGTACTGCCTGTATTTGCAGGATTTAAGAATTATTCCAGAGCAACAAGCGCAGGCGTAGTCCCGGCGCTTCCGGCAACGGTATCCGGAATCCTGGAAAACGGTGACATATACGGTGAATATCCTGTTGAATGGGACGAGATCACTGCCGACGACCTTCAGGAAGTGGGCGATGTCATTACTGTTATGGGAACTGTGAATGTATCGGAAGATACATCCTACAAAGTGCACGCAACTGTCCGCGTGGCAGAAGGCGAGACGATGGAGCCTGTCAATGTGGCGCCTCAGTATGCGACCCTGACGGAGAGCTGCGGAGTGACGGCAGATAATCTGCTCTCCATTGTCAATGGTGTGAAGAATGTCACCAATAATCCGAATGAGCGCTGGACAAACTGGAATGACCATCTCCAGAGTTCTTCACCTTTCATCACATTTACGTGGGATGAAGCAAAAGAGATCGATACGATCAGGCTGTGGTTCTTCACAGACGCAAATGTGAGCGTGCCGGCAGATGTGAACATTCAGGTTGCTGAGGACGGAGTGGACTTCCGCGATGTCGGATTTACAGCGACAGAGTATTCAGCGGACGGCGAGACAACATTTACCCTTGACGCGCCGCGCAGTGTCAAAGGCGTGCGGATCACGATGACACAGCAGGGCAACGGATATGTCGGGCTGAAAGAAGCCGAGATTTGGACCACTGCATTTGGATATACAATGAATAATACCGCAGTTCTGGACAGCCTTACAGTTGACGGAAAAGAAGTGGACGGCTTCGTGCCGGGAGAAGTAAAGGAAGGCGGATACACTGTGAAAGCAGAAGATCCGGAAAATGCAGTTATCACAGCAGTGGCAAGGGACAATGCAGCGGTGACAGTCGTTCCGGCAGATGAGTCTGGCGAGGCAAAGGTGATCGTGCAGTCTGAGAATCAGCTCGTGACAAATGAGTATACGATCAGACTGAACGGTGAGGCAGAAGAAGGCGAAACAGGAGAAGCCGGAGAAGAAGGCGGAACAACAGCTCCGGCAGCAGAAATTACATATGAAGAGATCCCGCAGAGCGTGATGGCTGCTGACTGCAGCGCAACATCATTCAAGGATCCGGTGCAGTACAACGACGGAGGACCGGCGTTTGCATTTGACGGAAACCTTGGAAGCGCATGGCATACACAGTATGTAGAGAACGCAAGCGGCACGGACGGCACATATGAAGAACTTCCGCAGTCGATCGAGTTCGGCCTTGGAGGGGAACAGCTCGTCGGAAAGCTCAGATTTGAAGGCAAGACTCCGGTCGGACATAACGGATTCCTGAAAGACGCAGAAGTGTATGCAAAATCAGGAGACGGAGAATGGGAGAAAGTCAAAGACTTCTCATTTGAGGAAAGCGCAAACGGAAACGGCGAAGTGGTCTTTGACGAGCCGGTTGCAGCAGACAGGATCAAAGTTACAGTCATAGACAGTTTCAATGAAATCGACTACAAGCTTGCATGCATCGGGGAGATTCATGTTTACAAAGCGATCCTGCCGGAGCCATTCGAGATCAATGTGTCCGTGAACTGGCAGGACGGAGATGACAAAGACGGCGCACGTCCGGAAAACGTAGAAGTTGGACTTAAGATCGATGGAAAAGCAGTTGAAGACAGCGTACTGGTATTGAATGAATCCAATGGATGGACAGGCGCATTTGAGAATATTGATCCGGAGTCAGGAGAAAGCTTTGAGGTATACTGCATTACAGAAGACTTTGACAGCAGCGCAGAAGAGGAAGGCTATCTCTATGAATGCGCGGGAAGAGTGGAAGAAGGCTTTGTGGTCAGCGCTGTCAGATCAGAAGTGCTGAACACAGAAGTGCATTGGATTGATAATGACAATGAACAAGGAAAACGCCCGGATACGGTAACACTGGTTTACGAGGGCGGCGGCCAGACAGAGGTTATGACCGCAGCGTCTTCCCATGTACTGCCGGATACCGTGGATATGGATCTGGTTGTTCCGAAATACGGAGAAGACGGGGCCGCTGTGGAGTATACTGTATCAGGCGGATCCTACTCAGATACAGACTGGCTGATCGATACAGATGCAGCTGCCGATGAGGACGGCATCTATGTTGTCAATTACAGATTGGAGACAGAAGATCCCGGACCGGGAGAAGATCTTTCCACAGAGGCATTGGAAGAGGCATTAAAACGTGCTGAGGACGTATCCACAGAAAATGTGATCCCGTCCGCGGCAGAGAAGTTTGAAAAAGCGAAAGAAGAAGCACAGGCGATTCTTGATGCGGTGAAGGCAGGCGATCCGTCCGTAACACAGGAACAGATCGATGAGAGCTGCAAAGCACTTAATGACGCGATGAACAATCTGCCTCTGAAAGCGGATAAGACAGAGCTGGAAGCTCTTGTGAAGGAAGCAGAAGAAGTTGATGCAGACAAATATACAGACGAGAGTATGGCAGCCTTGAACACAGCTTTAAAGGAGGCAGTGGAGATCCTTGCAAATGAAGAACTCTCCGAGGCAGACCAAAAGATTGTAGACGAGGCGGCAGAAAAACTGGATGCAGCGATAAAAGGTCTTGTGGAAAAAGATCCTGATCCGGAAGGACCAGGTACAGGAGACCCGGATCCGGAAGATCCGTCAGACAAACCCGACAAACCCGACGGAGACGGCGGTTCAGATGGCGGTAACGGAAACACCGGCAGTCAGGGTGGCAGCAGCACAGGTGGAAACGCAGTGAAGACAGGTGATGTGGAAAATACAGCTCTGCTGTGGGCAATACTGCTGATCGCATCCGCCGGCGCATGCGTATATGCAAAGAAAAGAAAAATGCAGTAGGACAGAAAATCCGAATCAGACTGCAAGACAAGTAGAAACAACGAAAACCCGTCAGCAGCGTGGCTGACGGGTTTCGTTGTTTTATGAGTTATCTAAAGGAATGAGAGTAAAGTGCGGCGTTTCTGTAACGCCTTATTGTATGAGGGGGGAGATAGTTGTTTATCAACTATCTGATACATAGTATAAAGGGAAAATGTGGATAAAGTATGATAAGAATATAAAGGAAGAAGGAAATCCATAAAATAAGAATAAAAATCTGGATTTGTGAGGGAGACTTAGATGGAGTAAAGCGTCCGAAAACTGCAGAGGATTCTTTCATAACGTATTCGGGGATGGGGATGTGTGGCTCGGCTCCGCTCCAGAATCCGGGAAAGTATAAAGGGAAGAGGACACGGTTAAAAACAATTTTCAGAGCAGGCAACTC
>DXCD01000244.1 GCA_019116185.1 Candidatus Mediterraneibacter stercorigallinarum | reverse complement strand
TCTTAAAGGCAGGGAGTACGGCGTTAATTGAACAGTGGATGCCTGAGGCGGAGCCGAATCGTCCACTGTTCAATTGTTTTTAGCCGTGCTTCCTGCCTTTCTAGACTTTCCCAGATTACGGATCAGGAACCAAAGCCACACATCCGCCCTCTGCGAATACGTCTTGGAAAACCCCCGCTGTTTCCGAATGATTTACTCCAGCAAAGGGTCCCCGGCAAATCCAGATTGACAGTCCGGATTTCTAGTAATATTTTACGGTTACGTTCCGCCCCATTTTTTGTGCTGTGGCGATCAGCTGTTCGACGAGGTTCTGGCGCATGCTCAGGTCAAAGTTCAGTTCGGACTCCAGATGTGCATCATTTACTGCCATGCCGACGAAGAGATTCAGTTCCGTGCACTCTTCGATCAGAAGCTTTGCCAGCCGTGAGGCGCCGTTGTCAGCGTCCAGCTCATCAAAGAATTCCGGATCGAATTCATCATTTACATATTTTTTGAGAAGCTTTAAGCATTTTCCGAGTGTCAGCACGCCTTCGGTTACAAGGTCAATCCCTTCGATTGCTGCCGTGGGCGGCACGTCGGGATTGCGGCTGTCGATTTTGGTCACGATCTCGCGCCCGAGGACACGGGCAGCGATGTTGGCGCTTGTACCGCCTGCCACCACTTTCTTCCCTTCCATGTGCATGAATTCATGCATCAGGCGTTCATCGTCATCTTTTGATTTCGGCGGGCCGGTAAAGATGTTCACCACCCTGCGCTCGATTACCCGCGCCACTGCGACTGTGGTATCGTCGCCGGGTTTTTCTTCATACAGTTCATCGCACGCCTGGCTCAGCATGACGGCAAGCCGGGAAGCGGACATTGTTTTTTTCGTGCATTTCAGGGTGTATTCTGCCATTGCCTCCCAGGTCCACCCCTGAAGGTTCAGTATGGAGCCGGCGCCGGCATAGATCACTCCGTCGCTCATCAGCACAAAGCAGTCGTTCTTCTTCACCTGAAAACGGTACTCATGGATCTTCTTGCCCTCGATCTCGCGTATTTCATAAGGATATTTTACAATTTTGCCATCCCGGATAAAGACGCATGACGGGTTATCAAACTCTGCCAGGTATGCTTCTCCGCTGTGAAAAATCTGGAGAATCGAAAATGTAGCATACGCGACTTTTCTGACCTTGCAGATGGGCAGTGTCTTTGCGATGGTCTCCACGCAGGATTCGATTGTTGCGCCTTCATAAAGCATAGTGCCCAGGATCTTTGATGTCAGCGTTGCAAGGATATTTGCCTTGACTCCGCTTCCCATGCCGTCGGCAAGGATCATGATATCAGAATCATTTGTCTTAAGGATCTCCACCTTATCACCGCAGAGCTCTTCATGGTGTTTATTCAGGCTTTTCCATGCCACGTCTATACTTACACTCATAATCACTCCTCCTCGTTCAAGATGGAATCCCTGAGTTTTGTAAGTGTTACTTTTGTCTCAGCTGTCGTCTCACCCAGAAGCCCGGCGATCTCCTGCGCTACCATCATCTGTTTCTCGATGACTTTCTGCGCCATTTCCACGGTCTCTACCTTCAGGTTATAATGCTGTTCCTTTATCTTTTCTTCCCGCGTCACATCCTGGTAAGTGACAAGCACTGCATCCAGATTTTCAATATAGACAATCGTCTCTTCAGCCACCATCCTGCCGTTCTCCAGGTGGACCTTTTTGTGAAGCACGGGCTCTCTTGTAAGGAGTGCGTTCTCAATATCTTCTGCCTCGATAAATTCAAATATGTATCTCTGGACCGCTTCTTCATGACCCACGCCGAGAAGTTCCTGGCCTTTCCTGTTGCAGTCCAGTATCCGCATATCATTTCCGATCACAAAAATCATGTTGGGCGTAACATCCATTACCACATTGGACATGGACTCCGCCTGAGCCAGAGCGTAGGGCATGCACATTGACAGTTCTGCTTTGCCCTGGAATACAGCGATCGCCTTCTCCCTGCATGTGGAATACCCGCATGCCCCGCAGTTCAATTCGTCTTCCACAGAATATTTCCCTGTGGAACGCAGAATGCGCCGGATCTGTTCCTCTGACGGCATGATATCGGACAGGCTGTGGTCGCCGAACTCTTTTGCCAGCTCTTCTGTGCTCATGTCCGGCAGATCTCTCGCCGCTTTGTAAGACACCACGTTTTCGATCTTTACTTTTGTCTTTACATAAGAAGTATTCCAATGTGCAGACGCCGGACCCTTGGCGCAGCCGCCTTCGCAAACATTTGCTTCGATAAAGCAGTGGTCCAGCTCCCCTTTCTGAAGGCATTCCAGCATCTCCATACAGTTTTCAAGGCCGTCTACGAATACCTTGTGGTAGCCGTCTGCCTCTTCTTCTGTGATAACAGACTGGATCACGCCGCCGCTGACCGGATAGAGCCGGTTGATCTTGGGATCCGGGTTGCCCATGGGCTTATCCTCGCATGCGTGCAGGTCGATCCCCTCTTCATGAAACCAGTCGGCCAGCTCTTCAAATGTCAGGATCGCATCCACCGCTCCGAACACCCTGTCGTCTCCGATTGCTTCCTGCTTCTTTGCAATGCACGGGCCCAGGAACACGACCTTTACATCCGGCCCGTAAATTTTCTTGATATACCGTCCGTGCGCTACCATCGGGGAAACAACAGGCGCCATCAGCTTTGCGCAGTCCGGATAATATTTCTCGATCAGGTCGTTCACGCTGGGGCAGCAGGTGGTGATGATATTCGGCATTTTATTCTCCCGCACTAGTTTTTTATATTCGTTTGTCACCAGCGCCGCGCCTTCCGCCGTCTCGCGCACTTCCCAGAATCCCAGTCTCTGGAGAGCATCCACTACCTGGCCCGGAGTGTCGAACTCCAGCACGCCCGCATAGGACGGAGCGATCGATATGACCGTCTTGAATCCCTGACGCAGATAGCCCTTCACACGCTCCATGTCGCTTGCAAATGTCTTCGCATTCTGGGGACAGACTTCCAGACAGCGGCCACAGTTGATACAGTGGTCAACCATGATCCTGGCCTGCTCATCTTTGACGGAGATCGCTTTGACCGCACAGTTGCGCACGCATTTATAACAGTGGCGGCATTTTGCATCTTTAAAGTCAATGACTTTCATCACGAAATCCTCCTTATTTTTCATTTTTTATCGTTTCTCTTTAAAAATTATTTTACCAGAGCAGAATGGGAATATCCAGATGCGTTTTGAATGAGGGCGGTATTTTCCGATTTACAAGGGTGAAAAGAATTTTTAAAATAAATCTTACAAAATGAAACTTTTTGCAATCTTGCTTACGTCTAATAGATGAAAACAGATGGTAAACGTTCATTCTGCGCCGGCAGACACTGCTCGGAAGAATCGGCGGCAGGCCTGCCGCGGTGGGTGCCGGTGATCAGCAGAAGAGAGGAGGAAAGGGGATATGAACAGGCAGAGAAAGGAGGGGATCAGTCTGGAATACCTGGTACGCAAAGCACAGCAGGGAGATTCACACGCATTTATCGAGCTGATTGAGCTCAATAAACAAAGCATGTACAAAGTGGCGAGGAGCTATTTCTCCGGTGAAGAGGATATTGCCGACGCCATGCAGGATACGATAGAGACAGCATACCGGTCGATTGCACGGCTTAAGCAGACAAAGTATTTTCGGACTTGGCTCATCCGCATCCTTATCAATAAATGCATTGACATGATCAGAAAGAACCAAAGAGAAAGACCTGTTGAATTCTTCCCGGAGCGGGGAGAGATATGTATGGAACTGACAAACTGTGAATTTGAAGAACTGATGCGCTGTCTCGACGAGAAGTACCGGACGATTCTTCTCCTTTATTACGGGGAGGGCTTCAAAGTCACAGAGATCGCACAGCTTCTTGAAATGGAAGAAAATACCGTCAAATCAAGGCTGGCGCGGGGCAGGGAAAAATTCCGCCAGATATGGATCGCGCAGAATGCAGCCACTGAGTAAGAAAGGAGGACGCTATTTTATGAAAAAAGAATATTCACAGCAGGACGTAGAACGCATTTTAAAGAGTGATGCCCAGATCCCGGAAAGCGTGGACCTAAGAATACAAGAAACTTACCGGGAACTCGGTCTCATCAAAAATACCGGCTGGCAAAGCACCAGACGCCGCATTGTCCACAGGAAGAAGAGAAAAGTATGGGCAGCAGTCGCGGCGGCTGCAGTCCTGACCGCGGGGCTTGGTGTCACTGTGGTTGCTACTGTTAATCTGCTCAGCACAGAAGTAGTAGAAACAGAGAATGGTATCAATTATGAACTTTACGTGGCAAAAGAGACGCGGGAGGCACACAAAATCAGTGTAACTCCTACCTATATGCCGGAAGGTTATGTATATCATGAAACTGGTCCCTATCAGCATAAATGGCATAATGACGCTACAGATGGGGGGATTACAATTGTCAGTTATAATGCTGCAAAACTCTATCAGATGCAGAAGACAAATGGGATGCTGCTCAGCGATTTCAGCCGGGATGAACTGGATGAGGACCTTTCGGCCCAGCTCCAGATTCCGGGAATACAGACAAGCCTTATTGATCGTAATAACGTTTACGACTCGTATACAGATGAAAAAGAGACACATCGTACGCTGAATCTGTTTAACTCAGAGTATGGCTATCTGATACAGATTTTTGAAATGGATGGAGATCTGCCATTGGAGGAAATCTATAAGATTGCCCAGGGGCTGGATATCCAGGTATTAGACGAAACTGTTCCATATCCGAGCGATGATGAGCTGGCTGCTTTGCGTGACGGGATTATAGAAAAGCAAGAGCAGACGAAATTTAATCTGGAGGTCCCGGAAGTGTCCATATATAAAGTGGGAGATGTACTTGAATGTCAAGGTGGATATCCTATTGGTTACCAATATCAGGTACAAGATATCCGGATCACTGATACCCTGCCGGAAGAAGAATTCCCGAAACAATATTTCACTGTCAATTACGATGAAGATCTTGCGCCGCTTCTCAATAAGGAAGGCAGCCTTAAGCCTCATGAGAGATATGCATCGATCTATGGTGAGGAAGATAAGATTGAAACAGGAAATTCTAAATTTGTTATCCTGAAAATGGTAGTCAAAAACACTTCCGCTAACGACGCTGTATTTGCCGCACCAAGTATCAGCTTCATCCAAGAGGATAATACCGGAGCGCTTCGCAGGATCAGCGGGCATAAGTCAGCCTCAGAAGACTACGAGAACCTTACAGCTTACGGTCGTCCGATCTGGCAGAATCCAGCTGTCACAAATGATAAAGACTTTTGGTATACCACCAGCATCAACAGCGGACAGGAAACAGAATATACCTTAGCGTATATAGTGGATGAAGACTGCATTGACAATGCTTATTTCGCTTTCTTTGACGGCGGCATGTATCAGCTGGAGGATGGAACCCTGGTTACAGAACCATATGTAAAAGTAACAGAGTGATTTGAGAAAGAACTGGATTTGTGGGGGAGACGGCCGAGGCGGATAAGGTCCGAAAATCGTAGGTTATTTTAAGACGTATTCGTGGCGGGCTGGAATGTGGCTCTGGTTCCGGTTCCGTAATCTGGGAAATTCTAAACGGCAGATTACTCCAAGTCACCGTCGCCGCATCCCAGCCTGCCACGAAAGGCTCTTGAAATAGGGCTGCGGTTTTTTACTTTCATCCGGCCGGCAGTCCCCCCCGCAGACAAATTCAGGACTCTAAAAGTGCGACCAAAGGGAACGTTTCCGACAAACCTAAACTTTAATCCAGCCGGAACAACATCGATTTTTTTCAAATCTTCAGTATTCCATCCCCTTTATTGACAGAACTCCCGGCAGAAATGAAGCCCTGTTTTTCGATAATGTTCCCCTTTCACCCCACCTTTGAAATCCTGCATTTGCGGCGGGGACTTCCGATTGGATGAATCCAGAAAACAGCAGAGCGCCTTTTCGAAAACCTTTCGGGGATGGGGATGTGTGGATCGG
>DXCD01000243.1 GCA_019116185.1 Candidatus Mediterraneibacter stercorigallinarum | reverse complement strand
ATCATTCCGAACAGTAATTCGGAGAAAATAACTCATGGCATATTTTATACAGCAATTACGCGGGCAAAGAAACGGCTGAAAATATATTGGAGTGCGGAAACAATGGACAAAATAGTAAAAAGTTTTTCAGTAGACGAAACGAAACAGAGAAGCCTGGAAATTGTGAAATCAAAATTAGGAATATAAAATTCACAGAATACAGAAAAAAGAAATTTTAAATACCCTCAGACAAATTGATCTTTAGAAATGTCTGAGGGTATGTTTTTTCAGATCTCAAAATCGTTTCTTATATAATTTCTCCACCACCCCGATCACCGCATACAGCCCCATCGCCATAATGCACAGTAGGACAATTGACATAAGGAGCCAGTTCATCTTGAATACTTGGCTGGAGTAAATGATCAGATACCCCAGCCCGTTTCTTGCCGCCAGGAATTCCCCGATCACCACCCCCACCAGGCACAGCCCGATATTGACCTTCATATTGCTGATGACCGCCGGCACAGAGCTTGGCAGAACGACTTTGAACAGCGCGTGCCTTCGGTTTCCGTGGAGGGTATAGATGAGCTTGATCTTTTCCTGGTCCACAGTGGTGAAGCTGGTATACAGGTTCATGATACTGCCGAAGACCGCGACGGACATTCCGGCGACAATGATGGTCGTGGGCGTGGCGCCCAGCCATACGATCAGCAGAGGCGCGAGCGCGGATTTGGGCAGACTGTTCAGGACTACGAGATAAGGTTCCAGTATTTCGGAGAGTTTCCGGCTGCACCACAGGAGCACCGCGATAAGGATACTGAACAGTGTGACAAGCAGGAAGCTGACAATGGTTTCATACAGTGTGACCCCTATGTGAATGAAGATCGAGCGGTCCAGCACCATCTCCCGGAAACACAGGGCGATCCTGGAAGGGCTGCTGAAAATAAAAGAATCAATGATGCCCGCATTGGCGCAGACTTCCCACAGGATCAGAAAGAGAACAAGGATCATCACCCGCGCGGCGCGCACGATCATGCGGTGGCGGCGCAGACGGGACAAGAATTGTTTCTGTTCGTGAGAGATTTTATTCATCGCGATTCAGCTCCTTCCAGATTTCATTGAAATAATTCTTAAATTCCGGCGCATTCCTCCGGTTCAGAGGCGTATCCTTTTCCAGGGCAAATGTAATGGGCACAATGCGAACAATGGATGCGGGCCGCTTTGACAGGATGATGACCCGGTCGGAAAGGCTGACTGCTTCGGACAGGTCATGGGTGACGAGCAGTGCTGTCTTTCCGGAACAGCGGATGATCTGTCCGATGTCATCGCTCACTGTGAGCCGGGTCTGGTAATCCAGCGCTGAAAAAGGCTCATCGAGGAGCAGAAGTTCCGGATCCAGCAGAAGCGTGCGGATCAGCGCGGCTCTCTGGCGCATGCCTCCGGACAGCTCAGAGGGCTTGGAACGGGCAAAGCGTTTCAGTCCGTACTGCTCCAGTAGTTCGCTGGCTCTCTGTTTGATTTCAGGGGTGAGCGCCTTGTTGATCTCGGCTCCCAGGAGAACGTTGCGGTATATGCTCCTCCATTCAAACAAGTGGTCATGCTGGAGCATATATCCGATTTTTGACGAATTTTCCGTCAGAGGTTCACCGTTCAAACAGATCTGCCCGTTTTCCGCTTTCATGAGCCCCGCGATGAGTGAGAGCAGAGTGGATTTGCCGCATCCCGAAGGTCCTACTACCGCGGTGAACTCGCCGGGGGAAAGAGAAAAAGAAATATTGGACAGGGCTTTTGTCTCCCCGTCCAATGTATGATAGGAATAACTGATATCATTCAGTTCGAGGATTGGGTTCATAAGGTCACTTCCGTCCGTGCTGTATATTATTTAGTGTATGAAAAAATACAGCCGGCGTGAAAGAATGCAAAGCCCGGGGAAGCCATTGTATACCGGGAAAAAGAGAGGTATAATATAAGCAGGATAAACCGTGTTCTGCACAGGGCAGACGGGCGATGATTAATAGAAAGAGAGGAGGAAACAATATGTCAGGACATAAGATCATTACAATCGGACGCCAATTCGGAAGCGGCGGCCGCGAGATCGGGCAGAAGCTGGCAGAGAGGCTGGGGATTCCGCTGTATGACCGCAGGCTTGTGAGCATGGCGGCAGAGGCGCTGGGCGTAAGAGAAGAGGACGCTGAGAGAGTGGACGAGACAAGCCTGAATTCATTTGTTGCCAATTACACCGTGTCACCGGGGATGTACATGGAATATATCAATGCGGCATCTTACATCCAGTCCTTTGACGAGACGGTATTCCGAAAGGAAGCGGAGATCATCCGCAGTCTGGCGGAGAAGGGCCCCTGTATTATCGTGGGGAGGTGCGCGGACTATATTCTGAAGGACCGGGCGGAATGCATCAATGTATTTATCTGCGCGGACAAGGAGGACCGGAAGAAAAGGATCGGCAGGCTTTATAATCTGACAGAGCGGAAAGCGGCAGAGCGGATCCGGCGGACGGACCGGGAGCGGAGATATTACTATGAGCTCCATACCGGGCAGGACTGGGGCGAAATCGGTTCCCATCAGATCTTGTTTAATGTAAGCCTTCTCGGGGCAGACAAGATCGTGGATTATCTTGAATTGATGTACAAGAGCTGATATACAGCAGATGGTGTTCACGCGGCAAGGGTAATCGTGATATTCCTTTTGGGGAATGTATAAGGGAAGCGCAGGGACAGCATCATATTATAAGCAGGTTGAGGCACAGACCGGAGTCATCATATGGGCTCCGGTTTTCTATATGGCGGCACAGAACGTACGGCATTATGAAAATGTGTCATGTACAGTATTATGGTGCGGAACTGCGCACAGAAGTATAGAGTATAACAGAAAAATATGCTATAATACCTCACAGCAAAAGATGCAGGAGAAAGAATCGAAGATGAACGTGCAGAAAGTAAACTATCAGAAAGAACTTGACAGGCTGATTAAACAGCTTGAATCGGAACGGAGAGTTCCCTCTCTTCTGATCCACAGCTGCTGCGCTCCGTGCAGCAGTTATGTGCTGGAATATCTGTCCCAGTATTTTGAGATCACGGTATTCTATTATAACCCCAATATCTATCCTGAGAGCGAATATACGAAACGGATCCTGGAACAGCAGAAATTGATCCGTGATATGAAGTTTAAGCACCCGGTCTCATTCCTTGCGGGGAAATATGACAAGGAGAAATTCTATGCCATGGCAGAGGGGATGGAAGAGCTCAAAGAAGGCGGACCAAGGTGCATGAAATGCTATGAGCTGCGTCTTTCGGAGGCGGCGCGGCAGGCTGCGGCAGGGGAATTCGACTATTTTACGACGACTTTAAGCATCAGTCCCATGAAGAATGCGCAGAAGCTCAATGAGATCGGGGTTCGCGTGGGCAGAGAATACGGCGTGGAATATCTGGTGTCGGATTTTAAGAAAAAGAACGGTTATAAAAGATCGATTGAGCTGTCAAAAGAGTACGGGCTGTACCGCCAGGATTACTGCGGATGTGAGTTTTCCATGAGAGAGCGTGATGAACAGCGCAAATAATTCCTGCATAAAACAGTAGACATTTCACACTTTAGTGTGTTAAACTAAGTGGAAAATGCAGAGGGGGATGGATCCCTGGTCTGCATACAGCAAAGAAAAACAGGAAAGAGGATGAAGAAATGGCACAGTTATGGGGCGGCCGTTTCACAAAAGAGACGGACAAGTTAGTTTACAACTTCAATGCCTCCATCTCCTTTGACAAGCGCTTTTATGCGCAGGATATCCGCGGCAGCATCGCGCATGTGACCATGCTGGCGAAGCAGGGGATATTGACGGACGAGGAGAAGGGACAGATCATAGACGGGCTCGAGGGCATCTTAAGAGACGTGGAGAACGGAACACTTGAGATCACAGACGAGTACGAGGATATCCACAGCTTCGTGGAGGCGAATCTTATCGACCGGATCGGAGACGCGGGGAAGAAGCTGCACACCGGACGCAGCCGGAACGATCAGGTTGCACTGGATATGAAGCTCTACACAAGAGATGAGATCATGGAGCTGGACACTCTTTTAAAAGAACTTCTGAAAGTGCTCTTAAAATTGATGAAAGAGAATACCGAGACTTACATGCCGGGATTCACACATCTTCAGAAGGCGCAGCCGATCACTCTGGCACACCATATGGGAGCGTATTTTGAGATGTTTAAGAGAGACCGGTCACGGATGAAGGATATTTATAAGAGAATGAATCTCTGTCCGCTGGGTTCCGGCGCACTTGCGGGAACGACATATCCTCTTGACCGGGAGTACACGGCAGAGCTTCTCGGATTTGACGGACCGACCCTGAACAGCATGGATTCTGTGTCTGACAGAGATTACCTGATCGAGCTGCTATCCGCGATGTCTACGGTAATGATGCATCTGAGCCGCTTTTCTGAAGAAGTCATTATCTGGAATTCCAATGAATATAAATTCGTGGAGATTGATGACGCATACAGTACGGGCAGCAGTATCATGCCACAGAAGAAGAACCCGGATATCGCCGAGCTGGTGCGCGGAAAGACAGGAAGAGTATACGGGGCGCTGACTTCGCTCCTCACAACAATGAAAGGTATTCCGCTTGCATATAATAAGGATATGCAGGAGGATAAGGAACTGGTATTTGATGCCAT
>DXCD01000242.1 GCA_019116185.1 Candidatus Mediterraneibacter stercorigallinarum | reverse complement strand
GATCGTGTCTCCGGCTTTTACAAGGTAAGACGGAATGTTTACCTGCTTGCCGTTTACAAGCACGTGCTTGTGGTCAACGATCTGTCTGGCTTCTTTTCTCGTTCTTGCAAATCCCATGCGGAACATTACATTGTCCAGTCTGGACTCCAGAAGTCTCATCAGGTTCTCACCTGTCATTCCTTCCATCTGCTTTGCTTTCGCATAGTAGTTTCTGAACGGTTTCTCCAGAACTCCGTAGATGAATTTAGCTTTCTGCTTCTCACGGAGCTGAAGTCCATACTCGCTCATTTTTCTGTTTGTTCTTTTTAACTGTCTGTTAGATTTCTTATTGATTCCGAGATAAATCGGATCCATGCCTAATGAACGGCATCTTTTAAGAACAGGAACTCTGTTTACTGCCATGTCTATCCTCCTAATTTTATATCAGCGGTATCACGCTGATGCTTTTCTTACTTTCCGTTGTACATCAGTGATCAGATCTGCAATTACACTCTTCTGCGTTTCGGCGGACGGCATCCGTTGTGCGGAACCGGTGTTACGTCCTTGATGCTCACTACGTCAATACCGCATGCCTGAAGCGCACGGATTGCTGCTTCTCTTCCTGATCCCGGTCCTTTTACGAATACATCTACGGATTTAAGTCCATGCACAAGAGCTGCCTTTGCTGCTGTCTCAGCTGCCATCTGTGCTGCATATGGAGTAGATTTCCTTGAACCTCTGAATCCCAGGCCGCCTGCACTTGCCCATGAAAGAGCATTTCCCTGTGTATCTGTTAATGTTACGATCGTATTATTAAAAGATGACTGGATATGTGCCTGTCCTCGTTCAACGTTTTTCTTGACACGCTTTTTTGTTACTTTCTTTGCAACCTTCTTTGCCATTTAAACTAACCTACTTTCTTTAATACTTTATCAAGGTAGTTCGCTCAGCTAAGCTCACGCTTCGCTTGTCAGCTTGCATTCGCTAAGATTCGCGAACGGCCTCGCACTAAATTCAAACTTCGCTTTCAGCTCGTTTTCATTAAGTTGCTTTCGGCCTACTTTTTCTTATTTGCAACTGTTCTCTTCGGACCTTTGCATGTTCTTGCATTAGTCTTTGTCTTCTGACCACGTACCGGAAGTCCTTTTCTGTGACGGATTCCACGGTAGCAACCGATTTCTTTCAGTCTCTTGATATTGAGCTGGATCTCTCTTCTGAGATCACCCTCTACGACCTGAGTCTCATCGATCACTGCGCTGATCTTCTTTACTTCCTCACTTGTAAGATCTCTTACGCGAGTATTCGGGTCAACTCCTGCCTCTGCTAAGATGCGGTTTGAGCTTGTTCTTCCGATTCCGTAAATATAAGTCAAACCGATTTCTACACGTTTGTCTCTTGGTAAGTCTACACCTGCAATACGAGCCATGTGTCTTTCCTCCATTTTCTTTGTTTGATACTGTCTTTAACTGAGGCTGCGGATGCTGTGCAGAATCTTCTCTGCTCTCTGGTGTCTGCATCCTACCGGGTTCTTTCAATAATATATTGAACTCTTTTCCACCCGATATCCCAGCCCAGGCGCGTTTCTCTTCCGCGCCCTTTCCCGGCACGGATCTCCTTTTCAAAAATCCGCCAATGCAAATGCCGGGTATTAGAAGCAATATACAATCGCATTTTCGCTCATCCGTCTGAACATGCTGTCATGAAAATGCCAGAACACGCGCCCTGCGGTACCTGTGTACAGGTGCGGTGTATCCTTACTTGTATATGAAACAGCTCTACACACCGCCTTGTGTGTCGTGCTGTCAGCCGCCTAAATTAAAATCCGAATTCAGCGTTGATTGATGAATCTACTGCTTTCCAGTATCATTGACTGGTAAGCGTGCATCAATCCGCTGCACGTCCGTGCGCTTATCCTTGACGCTGTTTGTGCTTCGGATTCTCGCAGATTACTCTGATGCTTCCTTTTCTTTTAATAATTTTGCATTTTTCACAAATTGGTTTTACTGATGATCTAACCTTCATGTCAAATCCTCCTTCCCTTCTTTGCTCTGCCTACATTTGCCGGTCAATTGGGCACACCTCCCCAATAGTGACCATCTGACAGTATAGCATCAAATGCATATCAAAGTCAACAACTATTTTCCATTTTCTCTCTTATACGAGAGACTGTCCCTTTCCTTTAAAGCTTCCAATATACTTCTTTCTTTGATACTGCATCCAGAAACGACAAAAAGCTTTTGCTTATTTATCCCTCCAAATGATTCTGCCCTTGCTCAGATCATACGGGGACATCTCCAATGTCACCTTATCTCCCGGCAGGATCTTAATAAAATTCATTCTCAGCTTCCCGCTGATGTGGGCAAGTACGATATGTCCGTTTTCCAGCTCCACTTTAAACATTGCATTCGGGAGCTTCTCTACAACAACTCCCTCAATCTCGATTACGTCAGCTTTTGACATGTTTAATCCTCCTGATTCCGGCGTTTTCGTTCTTCCGCCGTGTCCCCCTCGGGGTATGCTCTTTCTTCACTGCCTGCTTTTCTGTCCGCAGGCATTCTCATATTTCTTTATTGCATCCCGGATCACCGCATCATCCGGCGCCCCGCGCAGCCTTATTTTCAAAATAGGCTGAAGATGCCTGCTGTTCTTTCTTTTCATATGGCGGAGGGTTTTTTCAACTCCATCCGCCACATAAACATATTTTTCATCAAGATCAACGACCGCATAGACATGGTCCTTATCACGTCCCGCCTTTGATCTGACAAGTATTCCCGGTTTGATTTCCATTCGGATTACTCTCCCAGGATCTTTACGATCTCTGCGAAGACATCGTTGATATCGATCGTCCCGTCAACTTCTTTCAGGATTCCGGACTGAGTATAATAGTCGATCAGAGGCTGAGTCTGCTCATGATACACGCCAAGCCTCTTAAGCACTGTCTCCGGCTTGTCATCGTCTCTTAAGATGAGGCTTCCACCGCACTTGTCACAGACGCCCTCTTCCTTTGTCGGGGCATAAACGATATGATAAGTAGCTCCGCAGTCCACACATGCTCTTCTCCCTGACATGCGGTTTACGATATTGTCATCCGGTACTTCTACATTGATCGCGTAATCCATCTTCTGTCCCATCTCTGAGAGTGCTTTGTCGAGCGCCTCTGCCTGCGGGATCGTACGCGGGAAGCCGTCGAGAACATATCCATTCGCGCAGTCTTCCTGATTCACCCTGTCAACAACAAGGTCAACGACCAGCTCATCCGGCACGAGAAGTCCCTGATCCATATAGGTCTTTGCCTTCTTGCCAAGTTCTGTGCCGTTCTTAATGTTCGCACGGAAAATATCTCCCGTAGAAATGTGCGGGATCCCGTACTTCTCCGCGATCTTCTTCGCCTGTGTTCCTTTACCTGCGCCCGGCGCGCCCAGCATGATGATCTTCATAAACTCATACCTCCGTTCTTTATTTTATATTCATATAAGCCATGAGCCCGCGGCATTTTCCTCTTTAAAGAGCAAAACTGCGCGAGCTTTATCCGGCTTAGTATCCAAGGAAGCTGTTTGACATGTTACTTCCCTTATTATTTAAAAATCCTGTATAATTTCTCACAAGCATCTGTGACTCGATCTTCTTGATCGTATCAAGCACAACTCCTACGATGATGATGATGGAAGTTCCTCCAAAGGAAACCTGCGCTCCAAACACACCATTGAAGAAATATGGGATGACCTGGACGATGACCAGTCCGCACGCGCCTATGAAAATGATGTAATTGAGAATCTTCTGCAGATACTCAACTGTCGGCTTTCCGGGACGGATACCCGGGATAAAGCCGCCGCTCTTCTTCATATTATTTGCGATCTCCAGCGGATTAAATGTAATCGAAGTGTAGAAATACGCAAAAAATATAGTGAGCACGATATATACCAGGAGTCCGATCGAGTAGATCGGTCTCTCAGGATTGCACCAGTTGCTGGAGTTCATTCCCGCAAGGATCTGGCTTCCGATCCCTGTGCCGTTTCCTTTACCGAGGAATCCGGCGATCACGATCGGAGTCTGCATCAGGGATGACGCGAAGATAACGGGGATAACACCTGCCGTATTAACTCGCAGCGGGATGTGTGTTGACTGTCCGCCGTATGTCTTTCTTCCCTGCACCTTTTTAGAATACTGTACCGCGATCCTTCTCTCTCCGCTCTGAAGTATAACGACAAAGACTACAACAACAAGGATCACTGCCAGGATGATCAGACCTGCAAGACCTGCCATGGCCAGTTTCTTTCCGCTCATAAACTGCGTATAAAGTGTGACGAAATCATTCGGCACACGGGAAATGATATTGATCAGCAGAACGATAGAAATACCGTTTCCCACACCATTTTCCGTGATACGCTCACCGATCCACATAAGAAATGCGCTTCCGGCTGTCAGCGTACAAACCACGATCGCACAGTTTACGAAATTGTACTCCTCAAGGAGTCCCTGACGGCCGAGTCCTACAGCAAGTGCCGTAGACTCGATCAGAGCAAGACCGACTGTAACATATCTGGTGATAGCTGCGATCTTCTTCCTGCCCTCTTCTCCTTCTTTCTGCATCTCTTCCAGCTTAGGGATCGCAATGGTAAGGAGCTGCATGATAATAGAGGATGTGATGTACGGGGTAATGCTCAGGGCGAAGATCGAGAAATTTGTAAAGGAGCCGCCGGTGAACGCCTCAAAAAAGTTAAAAGCGTCACCGGTCTGCTGTGCAAAAAATTCCTGAATAAAGGTCGGATCCACTCCCGGAGTGGGCAGCTGGGACCCAAGCCTTACAACAACGAGCATTATTAATGTATAGAAAATTCTCTTTCTGATATCTTCTATCTGAAATGCTCTGCGTACTGTCTTAAGCATTAGATCACCTCTGCTTTTCCACCAAGTGCTTCAATCTTCTCAGCGGCTTTTGCACTGAAAGCATTGGCCTGAACTGTAAGCTTCTTAGTTAACTCTCCATTTCCAAGAATTTTAACTCCGTCTCTCGGGTTCTTAACGATCCCGCTTTCGATCAGTGTCTCAACAGATACTGTCGCGCCGTCCTCGAATCTCTCAAGAGCACCAAGGTTGATACCCACGATCGTCTTGGAGTTCCTGTTAGTGAATCCTCTCTTCGGGATTCTTCTGTATAAAGGCATCTGACCACCTTCGAAGCCAGGTCTTGTAGCACCTGAACGCGCCTTCTGTCCTTTGTGGCCTTTGCCGGCTGTCTTACCGTTTCCTGAACCATGTCCACGGCCTCTTCTGAAATTATCACTCTGTTTAGAACCGTCTGCCGGTCTTAAGTTTGATAA
>DXCD01000241.1 GCA_019116185.1 Candidatus Mediterraneibacter stercorigallinarum | reverse complement strand
CATCTATGACAAAACCGTAGCCAACCCCAAGACTGCCAATGTATCGGAGGCAATGGACCTTTACCGGAACAACGGGTGCGACTGTATCATCGGGTTCGGCGGCGGCTCGAGTATGGACTGCGCCAAGGCAGCGGGAGCCTGCATTGTCAAACCAAAGCAGTCTCTGGCAAAAATGAAGGGGATTTTAAAGGTGCACAAAAAGCTACCGCTCTTAATGGCTGTTCCTACTACCGCGGGCACCGGAAGCGAGACCACACTGGCAGCAGTCATCACGGATGCAGAGACGCGCTACAAATACGCGATCAATGATTTCCCGCTGATTCCAAGGTATGCGGTCCTTGATCCCAAGGTCACTGTAAGCCTGCCGCCGTTTATCACCGCGACCACGGGCATGGATGCCCTGACCCACGCTGTGGAGGCTTACATCGGGAATTCTACTACCTACGGGACACGCAAAGACGCGCTTCTCGCTGTGAAACTGATTTTCGAAAATATTGACATTGTATATGAAGACGGCACCAACGTGGAGGCTCGCCGCAATATGCTGCATGCCTCTTTCTATGCGGGATGCGCGTTTACCAAGTCTTATGTGGGATATGTACACGCCATCGCCCATTCCCTTGGCGGAGAATACAATGTTCCCCACGGTCTTGCCAATGCGGTGATCCTTCCTATGATACTGGAAGCCTACGGTGAAAAAATCCACAAAAAGCTGGCTCATCTGGCCGTCGCAGCCGGACTTGCTGATAAAGAGACTCCCTGCTCCGAGGCTGCCAGACGGTTTATCCAGGCGATTAAAGATATGAAGAAGCGATTTGGCATCGGCGACCATATCCCGGAGATCCGTGAGACGGACATTCCCAAGCTGGCGCACTACGCTGATAAAGAGGCGAATCCTCTCTATCCTGTCCCTGTCCTGATGAACGCATCAGAGCTGAAGCCATTTTACCGCCGGCTGATGGGCACGCCCGAAGAAGCTTCTGATAATATTTCTGAAGATACTTCTGAAGAAAACACTGCTGAGAAAGGAGAGACGAAACATGACAGAACAGGAAATTAACAGCCTTGTCACCAGACAGAGAGAATATTTTCGGACCGGAGCCACACTCCCGGTCAGCATGCGGATCAGCGCGCTCCGCAGACTCTACGACGCCATTTCCAAACATGAGAAGGAAATCAATGATGCTCTCATGAAAGATCTTGGAAAAAGCAACTTTGAAAGCTATATGTGCGAGACCGGCATGGTCCTGGAAGAGCTCAGCTACATGCTGAAGCATACGAAGCGTTTCGCCAGAGAAAAAAGAGTCCGGACACCCCTGGCACAGTTTCATTCCAGAAGCTTCCAGAAACCGTCACCCTATGGCGTGACGCTGATCATGAGCCCGTGGAATTATCCTTTCATGCTGACGCTCTCTCCTCTGGCAGACGCGCTGGCAGCAGGCAATACCGCAGTGGTGAAGCCCAGCGCTTATTCCCCGCACACCAGCGACGTGATCCGCAGCATCCTGTCAGAGTGCTTTGAGCCTCAGTATGTTGCCGTAGTAACCGGCGGGCGCGCGGAGAATACCTGCCTGCTGCGGGAGCATTTTGACTATATCTTCTTTACCGGCAGCCAGACCGTGGGAAAAGAGGTCATGCGAAATGCCGCAGAACACCTGACTCCCATTACTCTGGAGCTGGGCGGGAAAAGCCCCTGCATCGTGGATCAGACCGCGAATCTTAAGCTTGCCGCAAGGCGCATTGTCTTCGGAAAATACCTGAACTGCGGACAGACCTGCGTGGCGCCGGACTACATCTACTGCCACCGTTCCGTCAAGGATAAACTGATCCGGGAAATAAAAGAGCAGATCCAGAAACAGTATGGCAGCCAGCCGCTTAACAATCCGGATTACGGCAAGATCATTAATGAAAAACATTTTGACCGGATCCTGGGACTGATCGACGAGAAGAAAATCGTACACGGTGGAAACTCAGACCGGAAAACACTCCGGATCGAGCCTACCGTCCTGGACAATGTCACCTTCTCTGACGCTGTCATGCAGGAAGAAATCTTCGGGCCTATCATGCCGATCCTCGTATTTGACAGCTTGGACGAAGTAATCCGCATTGTCAATGACAGGCCCCATCCTCTGGCGCTTTACTTCTTCACCTCCGACAAAACAGCCGCTAAGAAAGTGACCTCACGCTGCGGCTTCGGCGGCGGATGCATCAATGACACCATCATCCACCTTGCCACCACAGAAATGGGATTCGGAGGATTCGGCGAAAGCGGTATGGGCGCTTACCATGGGAAAATCGGATTCGATACGTTCTCGCATTACAAGAGTATCGTAGATAAAAAGACATGGATAGATCTGCCGATGCGGTATCAGCCATATCAGAAGATGCATGAGAAAATGGTAAGATTCTTCCTGAAATAAAAGTTCAGTATATCCATTAATAACAGATACTGCCCGGTGGTGTGCCGGGCATTCTTTTATAGAGTTAATTTTACTTACGGCAGTATAAGCTCCGGCCGGAAATTAAGGAAGTCACCGGATACCAGCATATATCGGATCCCGTGGAATTCTCCCAGAATACTGTCCCCGAAGCGGCTCTCTCCGTGACAGTGGGAATAGACAACAGCCGAAACACCATACTCTTCTGCAATCTCCGTAAAGGGAGAAGTCTCTTCCAGTATATTTGTCGGCGGATAATGCAGGAACATGATAAACTTCCGGTATCCAGCCTCCACTGCCTGGCGGAAGGACTCCCGCAGCCGCGCCATCTCCCTGTCCACCAGCTTCTTTGCCTGTTCTTCTTTCTTTCCATCCCATCCGGTAATATTCCCCCACCGGTCCAGATAGAACGGTCCCTCAAAGGTAAACCCTTTCGTCCCGACCAGGGCATAATCCTCGTATACTGCGAAATTATTCTGCAAAAAGAACAGCCTGTCCCTATACTCTTCATTCAGCCGTTCCGTCTTCTTGGCATCCCAGAACATGTCATGATTTCCCCGGAGAAGGATCTTGCGTCCCGGCAACCGCTCGATAAAGGCGAGATCTTCCCTGCACTCATGCAGCTTCCTTCCCCAGGAATGATCGCCGGTGAGTACAAGCATGTCCTCCGGCCTCACGATCCGGCTCACATATTTCTCGATCTTGCGCTCGTGGCGCTTCCACACGCTTCCGAAAATATCCATGGACTTGTCAGACTGGAAGCTGAGATGGAGGTCGCCCAGTGCGTAAAGTGCCATAGTGGTACTCTCCTTTCTTTTAAAGGAATTTAGCAGATACTATTTTTCGCGCATTTATTTTTACGGTTTTCCCTCCAGTATCTCCATCGTCTTCCTGTCCCGTCTCCCGCTATAATACTTCTCAATCACCCGGGTAAACACTCCCCCGCGACCTTCTGCCTCTTCAAACAGTGTCATACACGAAAGCAGCTTCAGGTCATCCGGGCTCCCGAACACCTGATGTGGATCATCCGTATCCAGCCCCATCAGAGCCTCGCTGATCTTCCTCAGATTTCCGCCCAGATACGGATCATGCAGAAAATCTCTCGCTTCCTCCATGCTCCGGATCGCATAATATTCCGACATCCTGCTGAATCCCAGCCCGTGGATCTGCGGGAAGATATACCACATCCAGTGGCTTCTTT
>DXCD01000240.1 GCA_019116185.1 Candidatus Mediterraneibacter stercorigallinarum | reverse complement strand
ATAGCAGTACGCAATGTAGAATTGGAAGAGAGCTTAAAGCGTGCATATTGACTTAACAAAAGATAAGGAGTATAGTAATAACAGTTGTAAAAAATAGTGGTAAAAGTTGTTTGGTAGCGCGCAGGTAGCACACAAATAATAAGGAAAAGCCAGTAAATTAGGAACCGACAGTTTCCATCGAGGAAGCAGCAAAGGCTGGCAAGTTCTAAGAGAGAACATTCAGATAATAGTTAAAAGTGAACAGGAGTGGCTCTGCGTATAGATGCAGGTCACTCCTTTCGTTCTAAAACAAGGAGAGATCGAACATGAAGGTATTAATGATCAACGGAAGTCCCCACGCTAAGGGCAATACATACACTGCCCTTCATGAGATGGAAAAAGTATTTGAACAGGAGGGGATTGAGACAGAGATCCTGCACATTGGGAATCAGGCTGTAAGAGGCTGTATTGCCTGCGGTTCATGCGCAAAGAACGGCAAGTGCGTGTTTGATGATGCGGTAAATGCGGCTGCATCCAAGTTCGAAGAATGTGACGGGTTTGTGGTTGGAAGCCCCGTCTATTATGCTTCCGCAAATGCAACCCTGTCAGCGTTTCTGGACCGTCTTTTTTACAGCACTCATTTTGACAAGAGGATGAAAGTGGGCGCCTGCGTGGCAGCTGCGCGCAGAGGCGGGCTGACTTCTACATTTGACGAGCTGAATAAGTATTTTACGATCACGGGTATGCCGGTAGCATCCGGACAATACTGGAACGGGATCCACGGAGCCGCGCAGGGCGAGGCGGAGCAGGATCTGGAAGGTCTCCAGATGATGAGGACGCTTGCAAAGAATATGGCATTCCTGATGAAGAGCATTGATCTTGGGAAGAAAGAATACGGACTTCCGGAGAAAGAGCCTGCATGTAAGACGAATTTTATACGGCAGGCATAATGTTTAATAAAATATGTATCCGAGCATCTGAATGAACCGACGCAGCTGGATATTAGCTGAATAGAGAGCCGGGGCGACATTCCTGGTAATCTGTATTATGAAATGATAGGAGAGACAAGATATGAGGAAGATCAAAGCAGAACCATTGACTTACGAGGCGTACGCGCCTTATGGGACTTTTTACAGTATGACAGATCCGAAGGGATATTCTCTGAATGGAGAGTTACATCGTTTTTTCCCTGACCGCATGACAGAATTTTACGCTGCCAGAGCGGCATTTTCGCCCATTTTGGTAAAAAAGCCTGAAGTAATGAAAATTACCCAGGCAGAGTACCATACCACGACTCCGGAGATGATCCTTCCGCTCAACGATGATATGATCCTCCACGTAGCTCCCGCATCAGCAGGGACTCCCGTACCTGAGCTGACAAAGGCATTTATAGTGCCGAAGGGGACACTTGTTAAGATCAATACGGCAATCTGGCATCTGGCGCCTCTTCCGGTCAATGAATCAGAACTTCAGGCATTGATCATCCTTCCGGAATGCACATATGCGAATGACTGTACAGTTGTGGATTTTCCGGAAGAAGATCAGTTTGTTATCGAATTATAAGAGGAGTGCCGGCAGATCTGCCGGCACGGAGCAGGAGAAGGAAACGTCATGAGAGAAATGGAATTTACGATCGAGAATACAGAGGCGCTCAAACCGGGAATGGAGGTAAATGTAACAGAAGGTGTCCTGCCGTCGTCCTACTATTATATGATCGAACATGCGCTCGGCATGAGCGCAAATTTTAAACAGGCGGAGCGCCTTAAGACAAGGCGGGGGACCGTCAGGGAATTAAAAGAGACACCGCAGTTTCACATTGCAGTGCTCGAATTTGACGAGTAAACCTGATGGTGACCCGAAAGGGTCAAATTATAATATACATTAATATAATCTGATTAAGAGGAGAGGAAGCAGTATGGGAAAGACTACAAAAAAGCTGACTCTGTCAGCCATGTTTCTTGCAATCGGGATGGTGCTGCCGTTTCTGACAGGGCAGATTCCAGAGGTCGGAAACATGATGCTGCCAATGCATATTCCTGTGCTTTTGTGCGGTTTGATCTGCGGATGGCAGTACGGGGCTGTGCTGGGATTTGTACTCCCGCTGATCCGCTATTTTGTTTTTGGAATGCCGGTGCTTTTTCCGACAGGGACAGCCATGGCGTTTGAGCTTATGACCTATGGTCTGGTGATCGGACTTGTTTATTCAGTCTCAAGGTGGAAGTGTATCATTTCACTTTACCGGGCTCTGATCGCCGCAATGATAGCAGGGAGGATCGTGTGGGCAGCAGCGCAGATGATCCTGCTGGGGGTGTCGGGCAGCGCTTTTACATTAAAAATGTTCCTTGCAGGCGCATTCTTTAATGCAGTGCCGGGCATTATCATACAGCTTGTTCTGATACCGACAGTCATGGCAGCCCTCGGCAGGACAGGACTTGTACATTTTCATACACATAAAAAAGAGATTGTTACTGAATCAGAGTGAGAGTGCATTATGGATGTGAAATTATCACTTGTTAAATATATGACTAAATGTTATAGTATGATTAATACTAATAACAAATATAGGGAAATGTCGTACAAGGAAAGGGAGGGCAGCCGGATGAGCCAAAACGTTCATACAGAATTTGTCAATAAAAAAGTATGGGAAATGTTCAAAAAAAGGTTCAAGAGCCACACCACAGAGGCGTCATATTGGTCGGATATCACAGAATTCTGCCGCTTCTGCGGAAAAAAAGCTGAAGATACAGAAAAAAAAGATGTGGACAGATACTACAGTTATATGAAAAAAAAGGCAGAAAGCGGGATAATAAGTCCCCTCACCGTTACAAAAAAATTCAGGGAGCTCCATTCCTTTTTTAAATTTGCAGAAGAGGAGGCAGAGGACGGCGCGGTGTACAGGGACTATTTTTACCCTTATCTTAAGAATATGGAAAAGGAAAAAGGACTTGCAAGGTCAATTCCGGTAGAGGATATGGATGCGCTTCTGAAAGCTGCGTCAGATGACCTTGCAGTATATACGATCCTGACTCTCATGTACCGCGCGGGGCTTTCGTCTACAGAGATCACAGGGTTGAATGGTCCGGAGGATTTTATCATGTATGGAGAGGACGGATACGCCCTGATATCCGGGAGGGAAGAACCGTGTTACATTCCGCGGGATGCATGGGAAATCCTGATGAAATATATGGATCAGAGAGAAAATTGTCAAAGCCTTTTTTATAACAGGAGCGGAAGACGGCTTAATACGATGTACATCAGCCGGATGATGAAAAAATACTGCCAGAAAGCCGGAATCGGCCAGTACAGCGCTGAGGCAGTGCGGAACTGCTGTGCGTTTAATCTGTTTTCCTTTGGGGCGTCCCCGAAGCAGACAGCGGAGCAGATGGGAAGAACGCAGCAGCAGATCCGGAGATACAAGGGTATGAGTTACAGGGAAAATCTCCGGCGGAAGGCGGATGAGCTTGTGAAGATACGTATTCAGAGTCCGTAGAGCCTGACTGCTTCAGCATTATAGGAGAGGAGACTGCAGCCACGATGTCCCTGACCTGAAGATCAGCACGAAAAGTACCTGCGTACAAGGCATGATATCACGCCGGCAGCGCACAGCCCGAAGAGAACATTATGCATAGAGCCGTAGACTTCCAGGGCACCTTTCAGTCCGTACAGGAATTCCGGCGTCTCAGGCAGAAAACGGTACAGCAGAAAGGCAAGATAGGAAGAGGCAAATACAAATATAAAGGAAGAAAGTCCTCGCCCTGCATCTTCCTTCCATGTACCGGAAGCGTCCCGTACACGGACTCTTGTCATCGACCAGAGCAGTGCAATGAATTCAAAGAGTATGAAAATCAATGCAATACAGAGATATGCTGCGAGTGTCATAGAGATTTCCCGCGTATGGAAGGATTCCGCAATATCTCCGTATGGCGTGCTTGCCCGCCAGAATGTGTATGCCACATATATTGATGTCGCCAGTATCAGGACAGCAGTAAGACAACGTATAAGAGCGGCGGCGGCACGGGAGAGGACGCGTCCGCCCTTGCGGATCGGGGCAGCAAGAGGCACGCCCCGTTTGCTCCTGCGCCGGGATGGCCGTGGATCTTTGACATGCATGCTGTTCTTCTGATTTTCATATGTGTCATCATCCTCATATATGCTGTCATCTTCATAGATGTCATCACTTTTATGGGCTGCCTCATAATCTGCATGGCTGTCCGATCTGGGCCTGCGGCGGTATGAGGCGGGGACATCATCCCAGACGTCTTCATAAGTCACTTCAAAATCATCGTCAAATATATCTGAGAAATCTGTATTACGTTTCATGGACTTCCCTCGCTTTCTGAAAAAACTTCCCTTATGTTATAACTTTTTCCGTTTTCACACAAGGTCTCATACCAAAATTTCAAAAAGATTTTATACATCTTACAAAAGTGTAAGCCTTGTCGGGGCAATTGTAAGCTGTCTGAATGGAAGTATATCCCGGAATTCTGTTACCATAGATATGCAGACAGGGAAAAAGAGATTCATTGACAGGAGGAAGTAAGATGGAAAAGAAAAAAGACAGACGGATGTGCAGGGCGCTCAGCTGGATCCTCCTTGCACTCCTTGTATTGATTATCGTACCGATCGGCGCGCTGATGTTCGTGATATCAGGGCTTTGGTCTGCTGCGGACAGGGCATTGCTCAGATTTAACAAATAGTGCTTCCTTTTTACATTGTTTCACAAATCTTTTCAAAATCTTAAGAATTACCTTCCGGTTATCTTAAGAACACTTTTTTACAATAAGACCGTGAAAACAGAAAATATCGGGGTTTCAGAACTCCGGACAG
>DXCD01000239.1 GCA_019116185.1 Candidatus Mediterraneibacter stercorigallinarum | reverse complement strand
TCGCTGGTTCGAATCCAGCTAGCCCAGTTTACCTGGGAAGCCGGGAAAGAAAATATGGGCGTGTAGCTCAGGTGGTAGAGCACTTGACTTTTAATCAAGTTGTCCGGGGTTCGAATCCCCGCACGCTCAGTGAATGAAATGGCGGAAACTCAGGATGTGGAGTTTCCGCTTTTTGTTCAGTGATAAGCGGATATGGCGGAATTGGCAGACGCGCCAGATTTAGGTTCTGGTGTCCTTGACGTGCAGGTTCAAGTCCTGTTATCCGCATGAATTAATGAAGAGTGGGAGATCCCGGAAACAGTGGCGTTTCCGGGATTTATCTGTAATTTGCACAGATAAGGTGATCGGGGGGGGAGCAGTGATACGGGAATCGATATTTTTCTCTTGCCTGTCTCATTTTTTTGTTATATACTGGGGCAGTGTGCTGCGGCACAGAAGCGAGACAGGAGGACTGAAAAATGATCGAGAAGAAGATTAAATTTGCAACATCAGGGCAGTTGATGAGCTTTTGTAATACATGCCAGAAAATGAAATCAGACATTGATGTGACAGATATGTCCAACCGGAATTTCCGTATTGACGGGAAATCGCTCCTTGGATTGATGTCTGTTAAACTGGGGCTGCCGATGCGCCTGGTTGTAAATGGAGAAGACGAAGAACTGGCGCATGAGTATTTTACGAATTTTGAGATGGAAGGATAAATGATCTGAGAACAGATCAAAAAGGTGTGGACACGTTGAGGGATAATGAAGACAGCAGAGAAAAATGCTGAATGTGTCCGGCAATAACGGTGAGGTCTTTTGGAGATTTTAAACGGCAGCGGGTTTTATGTCCGCTGCCGTTCTTTTTTGGCTGACCGGAGAAATGGGGAGAGAATCCCGTTTTCGTAATGGTTCAGGAGAAGAATCCCGGTGATTGACGCGCACAGTTCTCCTGCCGGGAAGGAGAGCCATACGCCGGAAGGCCCCCACACTTTTGAAAGCAGGAAGCTTAAAGGAATCGTGATCACGAACTGACGCAGCAGGGAGATGATCAGAGAGTTCCTGCCGTTCCCGATCGCTTCGAATGTGCCGGAATAGATGACGCCCACAGAAGAGACCAGGAACCCGAGACTGATAATGCGCAGGGCAGTGACGCCGGCTTTCATCAGTTCTGAGTCCGCGTCAAACAGGGCAAAGATCTGCTCCGGAATGAGCAGGGAGAGCAGAGTTCCAAGGAGCATGAGTACTGCCGCGCAGGCAAGGCTGTACCGGATGGCAGAGCGTACCCGGCGGGTCTCTCCGGCGCCGTAGTTGTAGCCGATGACAGGGCGCATTCCCTGGACGATTCCATTGGCAGGCATATAGATAAATGTCTGCAGCTTGAAATACACGCCGAGAACCGCCACGTACACTTCGGAGAATGCTGCGAGGATACTGTTCAGGATGCTGATCAGGACGGACGGGAGCAGCATCATGATGCTGGACGGAATCCCCACGCTGTATATCTGGCGGATGATGCTCCGATCGAAGCGGAGATATTTCCTCCGGATTTGGATGGCGCAGGGCTTTCTCAGGTATACCACAATATAGAGCAGAAAAGCGCTGATCTGCCCGATCACCGTGGCGATGGCCGCTCCTGCCACTCCGAGCGCGGGAAATCCGAGAAGACCAAAGATGAGGATGGGATCCAGGATGATGTTGATCACGCATCCCGCGATCAGCAGGCACATGGTGATCTTCATCTGCCCGATGCTCTGGAAGATCTTCTCAAAAGCGATCTGAAGCAGAGATCCGAAAGAGAGGCAGAGTACAATATAAGTGTAAGCACAGGAATCATCGAGCACTGCCGGATTGTCCGTGAACAGAGAGAGGAACGGACGTGTGATGACAAGCCCGCCGATGATGAAAAGGACGCAGTGGAATACAGTCAGCCCGATCCCGATGGTGGCGGCCCGGTCTGCCTTTTCCTGATTTTCCGCGCCGAGATGGATCGAGATTGCGGAACTGATGCCCACGCCGATCCCCACTGCCACGGACAGAATCGCATTCTGGAGAGGATAGGCAAGGGAGACCGCGGTCAGCGCGTCGGTTCCTAGCTGTGAGACGTAGATGCTGTCCACGATGTTGTAGAGCGACTGGATGAGCATGGACAGCATCATGGGGACAGACATGGAGACCAGGAGGGAAAAGACTGGTCTTGTTTTCATAAAAGTATTATTTTCCTGCATATGATATGAAGTCTCCTTTCACATGTATTTCAGACGCGCCGGATAAGAATAAGGCACAGGACAATAAAAAAAGCCATATGCCTGTTTGAATTCTGAAACAGGAAAACCATATGACTTTTGCTTGATATTTTGGCTTTTCGTTATCTGCGCTGTTTATGATATCACAGAGAGTACGTGAAGTCAATTAAAACGTCTGTCTGCGGATTTCGCCGCTGTGCTCTATGAGATTTGGTTCCGGCTGACCTTAAAAGCCGGGATAAACAGTTCAGTAAGAGATCTCTGCCGGACGCAGCTACAGGGCAAGGATTCCCAGGTGTTCCAGCAGGATTTTGAGCCCCAGCAGTATGAGGATCACGCCTCCTGCGAGTTCTGCTTTTGCTTTGTAGCGGGTGCCGAAGACATTCCCGATCTTCACTCCGATGGCGGAGAGCGTGAAGGTCGTGACTCCGATAAAGGAGACTGCGGATAAGAGACGGACATTCAGGAATGCGAAAGTAATGCCCACTGCAAGGGCATCTATGCTGGTTGCTACTGCGAGCAGGAACATGGTCTTGATATCAAGAGACTCATTTTCCTCTTCGCAGTCGCCGGAACAGGCTTCTTTGATCATGTTGGCACCGATGAGCCCCAGCAGGATAAAAGCGATCCAGTGGTCAATAGCAGTAATCTTATCCCGGAACTGGACGCCCAGGAAATAGCCGATGGCAGGCATCAGCGCCTGAAAACCTCCGAACCAGAGCCCGACGATCAACGTCTTCTTAAGAGTGATCTTCGGCATGGCAAGCCCCTTACAGACTGAGACTGCGAAGGCGTCCATGGACAGCCCCACAGCCAGAATGAATAATTCTAATAATCCCATTTTTTCCTCCTTAGTCATGGCAGAAAGCTGTCTGTGCTTCCTGCGAAATAAAAAAGCAGATGCAGTGCTGCACCTGTCAGATAAAAACATGTACAGCAAGTACACTGTACATGAGTCTCATTATTTAAGATAAGCCAGGTTTCGGACTGAAACCAGTATGTTGACTTACCACGCAGGAATACGCCAATTACTCCCTCACGAACAGATAATATGTTATCATTAAGCGCGTTCCATGGCAAGAAAAAGTTTATTCACATTATTGACATATTTTCCTGATAAGATATAGGATAAAACCAAAAATATGAAGAACACAAAAAGAGGAGAGAAGGGTCATGGAAAATATAAAAGTTCTTGTTGTAGATGATGAGAGCAGGATGAGAAAACTGGTGAAAGATTTCCTCACCCGCGAAGGCTATGCGGTCGTGGAAGCAGGTGACGGCATGGAGGCAATGGATATTTTCTATGCGGAGAAAGACGTGGCGCTGGTCATCCTTGACGTGATGATGCCCAAGATGGACGGCTGGCAGGTCTGCCGGGAGATCCGGGAATCATCCAAAGTCCCGATTATTATGCTTACTGCGCGCTCGGAGGAGCGGGACGAGCTTCAGGGATTCGAACTGGGCGTGGATGAATATATATCGAAGCCATTCAGCCCGAAAATCCTGGTGGCAAGGGTAAATGCGATCCTGAGGCGGACGCTCGGAAGTTCAGAAGGAGACGTGATTGAGGCAGGCGGGATCGTGATCGACAAGGCGGCCCACATTGTGAAGATCGATGGAAAAACTGTGGAACTGAGCTATAAAGAATTTGAGCTTTTGTCGTATTTTGTTGAGAATCAGGGGATTGCGCTGTCAAGGGAGAAGATCCTGAATAATGTATGGAACTATGATTATTTCGGCGATGCCCGTACCATTGACACCCACGTGAAGAAGTTGAGGAGCAAGCTGGGCGACAAGGGCGAATATATAAGGACCATCTGGGGAATGGGCTATAAATTTGAAGTGGACTGATCTGAGGTGATGATTTATGAAATATTCGATCCGAAGGCAGATTACAGCGATCTTTATCGGGCTGCTGGTTTTTATTCTCGGGGCAGTGCTGATTATCAATAACGGTTTTCTGGGAACCTACTATCTTTCCCATAAGTCCCAGGAATTGATGCGTACGTACAATGAAGTGGATCGTATGTTTACGGAAAATAAATTTACGGATTCCTCGTCTTTTAATGCGATCCTGATCCGTACGGAGAAAGCAAATGTAGATCTCGTAGTTGTTGATGGGGGCGGAAATGCAGTGCTGAGCACGCTTGGGACAGAAGATCCCCGCTTTAAAGAGATGACCGTAGGGCTGCTCATGGGGATTGCCGGAGTGAATGTGGCTGATGTGATCAGGCAGAACGATAATTATACGATCTACCGGGATGACGCTCAGGGCGTGACAGGAGATGTAGAATACCTGAAAATGCGCGGGAGACTTTCCAATGGTTCCTGGTTTATCATGCAGAGCCCTCTTGCGAGTATTCAGGAGAGCGCATCTCTGGCGGGCAGGTTTCTGATCTATGTGGGAGTCATTGGTATTATTTTCGGAGGAGTTCTTATATGGCTGTTCTCGCGCAGGATTACCCAGCCGATCATGGAGCTGGCAAGGCTGTCCCAGGAGATGGCGAATCTGAACTTTGAAGCAAAGTATACGAGGAACGGGGAAGACGAGATCGGCGTCCTGGGAAGGAATTTCAACAGGATGTCCGCACAGCTTGAAAAGACGGTATCTGAATTAAAAAGCGCGAATAACCAGCTTCAGAAGGATATTGAGCAGAAAGAGAAGATAGAAGACATGAGGAATGAGTTCCTGGGAAACGTCTCCCACGAGCTCAAGACTCCGATCGCCCTTATTCAGGGATATGCGGAAGGGCTGAAGGAAGGGGTTAATGACAATCCGGAGAGCCGGGAATTCTACTGTGATGTCATCATGGATGAAGCAGGAAAAATGAATATAATGGTCAAGAACCTTCTGGCATTGAACCAGCTGGAATTCGGAAATGACGAGGTGCAGTTTGAACGGTTTGATATTGTCAGGCTGGTCAAAGGAGTCATTGCAAGCTGTGAGATTCTTGTGCAGCAGGCGGAGGCCACAGTTGACTTTATTGCTGATGAATGCCTCTATGTATGGGCAGATGAATTCAAGACCGAGCAGGTAGTGCGTAATTATCTGACGAATGCGATCCATCATGTGGAGAATGAAAAGCGGATTGAGGTGCGGATCATTTCTGACAAGGGGAAGGCCCGGATCTCTGTCTTTAACAGCGGAAAGCCGATCCCGGAGGAAGATATCCCTAAGCTGTGGGATAAGTTCTATAAGGTAGACAAAGCGCATACAAGAGAATATGGAGGAAATGGAATCGGATTGTCCATTGTAAAAGCGATCATGGAGTCCTTCCACCAGAAATACGGAGTGAAGAACTTTGAGAACGGAGTGGCATTCTGGTTTGAGCTGGACGCGGAAAACGGAGGCGGCCTGCCATCGGAAGGCGCGGGGGACGATAAAGGAGACCAGAGAGGAATACCGGCGGCGCAGGATGCAGCGGGAACGGTTCCAGTACAGCAGAAACAGGGAAATGCTTCTTTACATTAAAGTGGAAATGCGTTAAAATGTGTATATTGAAATGATTTATGGGCATACGGTATGCCAGCTGCGAGCAGTGGGTATTGCGTATGCCTAAATTGTTATCTGGGAGGAAGAGAGCCATGTATGAAAAGATATTCGACATTGTGCAGTCAGTGGATGATTTCGTGTGGGGGTGGTGGATGATTATTCTCCTCCTCGGGACGCATATTTTTATGACAGTGCGTACCGGTTTCATTCAGAGAAAATCAATCACAAAGGGAATACCGCTTTCTGTGTCAAAAGAGGATGACGCTGACGGGGAGGTCAGCCAGTTCGGCGCGCTGACCACAGCGCTTGCGTCCACTATTGGTACAGGAAATATTATTGGCGTGGGAACCGCCATCGCGCTCGGCGGTCCGGGAGCAGTGCTCTGGTGCTGGCTTACCGGAGTGTTTGGAATTGCGACCAAATATGCGGAGTCTCTGATCGCGGTTAAGTACCGGGTTAAGACAGCGGACGGACGCATGCAGGGCGGCGCCATGTATGCCCTGGAACGCGGGCTGAATATGAAATGGCTGGGGATGATCTTTGCAGTGTTTGCGGGATTTGCATCCTTTGGGATCGGCTGTGCCACGCAGGTAAATGCTATTGCCGAGGTATGTAACGAAAATCTTGGGATCGAGCCGTGGATCGTGGGCGTGATTGTTGCCGTGCTGACTGCGTTTGTTATCTTCGGGGGGATCAAAAGCATAGCAAGGGTCTGTGAGAAACTGGTTCCTTTTATGGCGATCTTTTATGTGGTCGGATGCCTGATCATCCTGGGCATTAATTACGATTATATTATCCCTGCCATTAAGACAATCTGCCGTCTGGCATTTACGCCGGGTGCAGCTGCTGGCGGGCTTGTGGGGACAGGGATCCGCTACGCAATGCAGTATGGTGTCGCAAGAGGGCTTTTTTCGAATGAATCAGGAATGGGTTCTGCACCGATCGCGGCTGCCGCGGCTAAGACAAAGAATCCGGTGCGTCAGGCTCTTGTATCTTCGACCGGGACATTCTGGGATACAGTAGTTGTCTGCCTGATGACAGGGCTTGTGCTTGTGTCAACGATTATGAAGAACCCGGCGATCAATGCGGATCAGATTGCGGACGGAGGCGAGCTGACAACGCTTGCCTTTGGACAGATCCCGTTCTTTGGGCCGTTCATTCTTGTTGTGGGCATTATTTCCTTTGCATATTCCACGATCCTTGGGTGGGCTTACTATGGCGAGCGGTGCGTAGAGTATTTTGCAGGCAAGAAGGGCCTGATTCCTTACCGAGCGCTGTATGTGGCGGTATCGCTGATCGCTCCGGTGCTTGCGCTGGATCTGGTATGGAAGATCGCGGATATCCTGAACGCGCTGATGGCGATCCCTAACCTGATTGCTGTACTGCTCTTGTCGCCTGTTATAGCCAGAGAGACGAAGAAATATATCAATAAACTTGACGCGGTGGATGATACACCAGTTCCGGTCGTGAAGACCGGAGCCGGGAAGGGGGCAGGCAGATGATTGCAGTGATTGATTATGACGCGGGAAACATCCGCAGCGTGGAGAAAGCGCTTCTGGCCCTGAGGCAGGATGTCTGCATTACAGGAGACGCGGAGAAGATAATGAGCGCGGATCGAGTGATCCTTCCCGGTGTCGGCGCTTTTGGCGATGCTATGGAGAACATATATAGAACAGGGCTGGATCAGGTGATCCGCCGTGTTGTAGATGAAGGAAAGCCGTTTCTCGGGATCTGTCTTGGCTTACATCTGCTCTTTGAACGCAGCGAGGAGGCGCCGGGAGTGGAAGGGCTGGGCATCCTGAAAGGCGAGATCCTGCGGATTCCTGAAGCGGAAGGGTTGAAGATCCCCCATATGGGCTGGAATTCTCTGCATCTGGAGAATGACGGAAGATTGTTCAGGGGCATTGAGGAACAGTCCTATGTATATTTTGTACACTCTTACTATCTGAAGGCCGCGGATGAGAAAATCGTAAAAGCATCCACTGAATACTGCACGCATATTCATGCGTCGGTGGAGCAGGGAAATGTATTTGCCTGCCAGTTCCACCCGGAGAAGAGCAGCGAGGTGGGGCTGCATATTCTGAAGAATTTCGTGGAGCTGTGAGAGGAGGGGAAGCATGTTTACGAAGAGGATCATCCCCTGCCTGGATGTGAATGCCGGGCGGGTGGTAAAAGGTGTAAATTTTGTCGATCTGAAGGATGCGGGAGACCCGGTAGAGATCGCAAAAGCATATGATGAAGCAGGGGCAGACGAGCTCGTATTCCTGGATATTACGGCTTCCTCGGACGAACGCGGGACCGTTGTTGATATGGTGCGCAAAGTGGCGGAGTGTGTGTTTATCCCGTTTACAGTGGGCGGAGGCATCCGCACGGTGGATGATTTCCGGGCAATCCTCAGAGAAGGCGCGGATAAAGTCTCCATTAATTCATCCGCCATCAATACTCCGGAGCTTGTCCGGGATGCCGCGGACAAGTTCGGCAGCCAGTGCGTGGTCGTGGCGATCGATGCAAAGCGGCGCGCAGATGGTTCGGGGTGGAATATCTATAAGAACGGCGGGCGCATAGACGTGGGAATCGACGCCGTGGAGTGGGCGAAGAAAGTGGAACGGCTCGGCGCCGGAGAGATCCTGCTCACAAGCATGGACTGCGATGGGACAAAGGCAGGATATGACCTGGAGCTGACACGCGCGATCGCAGAGAATGTGTCCATCCCGGTCATTGCGTCAGGCGGAGCCGGGAAGCTGGAGCATTTCAAAGAAGCATTGACAGAAGGAAAGGCAGATGCAGCGCTTGCGGCATCTCTGTTCCACTATAAAGAACTGGAGATCCGGCAGGTCAAAGAGTATCTGAGAGAAGAAGGCGTGTCCGTGAGATTGTGAAAAAAATGTGAACGGGGTCAGACCCCTTTGAAAAGGGGTC
>DXCD01000238.1 GCA_019116185.1 Candidatus Mediterraneibacter stercorigallinarum | reverse complement strand
ATATCAAGCGCCTGGATTGCAAGCATCAGTTTCGTTGTCGCGTTTGCCACTTCTTCTTTTGTCGCGTTCTCTTTCGCCATCACTGCTTCGCCTTCTGCGATCGCCTCGTCGAACAGCTTCTTCACAGATTCCACAACATTGGCTGTATCTCCGTTTTCCACATGCAGCTTCGCCTGATTGAGGAAATACTCCAGCATTGTCTTGCTGACTCTCAAGCCGTCCACTGCTGTCTGCAGAGCGTCTGCTGCCGCGTCCACCTGCTCCTGCGCTGCCTCGGTATCGGCCAGCACAGTTTCAGCCGCCTTTAAGGCTTCTGTGAATGTTTCCCATGTCTCTGCAGTGTAGCCTGTCTTGTACAGATCCTTATACTGGTTATAGAGAGCCTCCAGGCTGCTCTTGTCTACGTTGGTCGTCTGCAGTCCGTCGATCGCTGCATCCAGGTTTATGGATGCTTCAAGGACTTCCAGACGCATACTTTCATTGTTTGTATCCATCAGGCTCTGTGCTGCTGTGAGCGCTTCGGTGAATCTGCTCCAGCTGTCTTCTGTATAACCTGTATTTGTCAGGCTTTCGCCTTCTGATGTTACAGCCGGAAGAGACGGAGCTGAAAGGATAATATCATACTGCGGCATCCAGGTATGGGTAATATAATTCCTTGCGCGGAAGTGCACTCGGTCAGCGTAGACATCTACCTGATAGCCGGTGCCGTTTTCTGTAACCCCGTATTCTGTCTCATTGTAGGAAGGTACATCGATCAGCGTGCCGTAATCTCTGTCCATTGTAGTGGAAACGCCAAAGCCGTTGTGAATATGTCCGCTTAAGACAATGGCCTGGGGATGTTTTGAGAGGATTTCCTTTACCTGGGCATCCTGATCTCCGAACCCGCCGTAGGCATTGGCGCGCTGATGCGTGTCGTTGAGAGCCTGGTGTACGAGGACGAATACCGGTTTCTCCGGATCAGCCGCATTTGCCGTGCCGTCCTCAGACTCACCGAGTTTCTCCTCGAACCATTCAAGCTGGGCATCAGACATGTAGATGCTGTCTTTAAGCCCTTCCTCTGTATTAAGGGCGATAAAATGGTAGCCATTGACCCATTTGTCGAAATAAATGTTTGTACTTTCCGGATCATCCCGGTAGATTTTGTTGTCTTCCATATAGGCTTTATATGCTACGTCGTAATTGCTTGAAAAGCCATTGGATGATGAGCTGTCGTTCTTGCGGACATCATGGTTTCCGAGAATCATAAGCTTATTTGGGATCTGAGAAGCGTATTGTTCAACCAGATCAAAATACTGCGTCCTGGAATTGTTGTCATAGCCAAAGGAAACATTGTCTCCCAGGGTGACAAGTGCATCGCTGTCGGAATGATTTGCGGCAATGTCCTGCAGCCCTGCGGTGAAGTTTGCCGCACGGGAGGAATCACTGTCTCTTAAGTGTACGTCGCTGAGAAGATCAAATGACAGGACCGGTTCTGCTGCTTCTGCCTGAAGAGTGTCATAGGCAGCGTCCAGCTGTGAGGACAGTACTGCGGCTGTTTCTACGTCAGCGCTTTCAGCCTGAGGCTTGATGCTCTCGAGTACAGTGCAAAACGCGTCCAGGCTGGACTGACTGTATTCTTCCGTGCCGGCAAGATCGGCAAGTGTCTCCATCTGGGTGATTTTATAAGAGAGTGACTCTGCCTGATAAAGGGTTGTGCATTGTTCTTCGTTCAGAGCTTTTCTGACGATCCGTACTTCGTCAAGCAGACAGCCGTCAGCTCCATAGGTGAAATATCCGTCAGCGCCAAGGACAAATTCTCCGGCGTCTACGGTTTTCCCGGCATGGGAGGACATATCCACAGATCCTACATTGTAACCGTCAACATAGACATTCATATACCCGTCCCTGTCAAATGAAGCGACAATATAATGCCACACATCATCATTGGCAGAAATATTTTTAAGCTCCACACGGCTTCCCTGTATACCGGAGATATTCATGCGGATATCATTGAGACTGTTTGTCCCGGATGAATGATAATTCCCTACAGCAAGTCCGATATTAGAGCCGGAGACATAATTTTTATTGCCGATAACCGCGGAATCGCTGGCCCCGTGTCCTTCGCTCTTATGCCAGAAAGCAAGGGTGAAATCATCGGTTCCCAGCGTGACCCCGTCCTGTCTGCCGAATGTGATGTACTGTTCTGCCGTATTTCCCTTGCGGTGGTTCTCATCGTTAGAGATCCTGACTGCCTTTCCCTTTACTCCGTCAACGAACTGGACGTTTCCAACGATCGTTCCATTCGTCTGATAGGAAGAACTGTCATTTGCTGTCTCGTCGTCAAAAGTGACATACAGGCTGGAAAGCGCATCCCAGTCAACTGGGGGCTCCACCGGCTTGTCCATGTTATACAGACCTGACACCTGATCCGCGCTCAGTGCCGCGCTGTACATGCGGAGTTCATCTACCGTGGCGCCCGGTGTGCCGTAGGTATGCACGCCGTCAGCTCCGAGCACAAAGTTCTGACCGTCCATATCAATGCTGAGATCCTTATATGAACTGATGCTCTTGCTTTCAAAAAGGCTGCCGTCTACATATACGCACATATTCCCGTCGCGGTCAAATGTAGCAGCAAGGTGATGCCAGGTGTCGTCGCAGATGTTGACCTTACGGATTTCGACACGGGTGCCCTGCTGCGCGACAAAATTCACACGCACGTCAGCCGGGGTCTCGGCAGAGAAATTGCCGATGGTCAGCCCGCGGTTGTTGCCGACGCTGTAATCTTTGTTGCCGAACAGAGATACATCGTTTCCGCCGTGATCATCATTGGCAGTGTCTCCTTCCGAGACTCCCTCAGCGTCTGTTTTGTACCAGAGAGAAACCGAGAAATCCCCGGTGCCGAATTTTAATCCGTCGCCGAAGTCTACATAGTTGGCGGCAGGATTTGTCTTGCGGTGGGCGGAATCATTGACGATACGGATCGCTTTCCCGCCGTTTACCCCGTCTACGAATTCTACAGTGCCGTAATTCTCATCTTTTGTGATCGTTCCGTTGTTGCCGTGGCCCGACTGGTCAGCGGCTGTTTCGTCATCAAAAGAAGAGTAAAGTACAAGTGATGAGTCCTGTGTGTCTTCCGCGCTGACCCGGAATGTACTCATGGGAGTAACGGCCAGTATCGCGGCAAGCGCGCAGGCTGTAAATCTTTTTACATGCATAATACTTCTCCTTCCTTATATAAAACTGCACATTTATTCTAGCAAAACCGTCCAAAAAGAGAATGGATTATTTTTTAGTTAAAATACTTTTTTCGGAAATTTTTGCTAAAGAGTTACGGACATTCAGAAAAAAATATTTTTATCTGAAAAATTGACAAGGATTGAAAAATAATCAATTTTCAAAAATTGGAAAAAACACTATGATATATAAGACAAAATGCATTTTTTGTAAAAAGTAGCAGAAGGAGGAAGTTTTATGAGAGTAAAGAAAAGCTGCAGAAAGCGTCTTATGAGCCTGCTGCTTGCAGGAGTGCTCGCGGTTTCGACGCTTCCCGGCGGCATACAGGTACAGGCCGCGGAGAGCGAGCCTGTGACGATCACAACGGAAAAAGATGTGTATGTCCAGGGAGGCGGCGATGCGGACAGAGTTATGACGGGAACGAATATTGTCGTAAAGACACCGGAGAGTGCCTCGCTGAATACGACATACCACCGCAGGGGCCTGATCGAGTTCGATCTGACAAATGCCCCGGAGAACTGTAATACAGCTGTTCTGAAACTGCAGGTACAGCAGCTTGGGAAGCAGTACAACAGCACGGACCGCATGGATGTCTATGTGACAGAGACCGGCTGGGATGCGGCTTCCATGACATGGAACAACATGCCGGAGAGGACTTCCGAAGAAGCGGCTGCATCCGCATATAAAGCGGACATCGACGGAGCGCAGGGAGCAGATGATTTCATGTGTATTGATATCAGCGATGCCGTGGCGGAGGCTCTTGCGGATGGAGAGACATCGATCAGCCTGGAGCTGGAATTCCCGGTTCCGCAGGGCGGGGATCATGCGCTTTATTTCTACCGCCACAATGCGGAAGGGAAGACAGGACCTCAGCTGGAACTTTCTTACGACGAAGTGAAAGATCAGTATGATGAGATATTTGCCGGACTGCGCGATAAGTGGCACGATTATATTGTGGGCAGCGACCTTGATCTGAGCGATGAGACGATCAGCAGCTATGTGGCGTCTGTACATGAGACCGCCGCAGAGTATCTTGCAGATATGAAGACGAGTGCGGAGACAGACAGGACGACCCTGTGGGACGACCTGCCGATCACAGTTTATCCTTCCAGCAACACGGGAAGCGCTGCAAAAGTAAGCTCAGGAAATGTGACCACCAATTTCCAGAGATTAAAAGCTCTGGCGCTGGCATACGAGACAGAGGGGGGAGCCCTGTATCAGGATGCGGCCCTGCTCTCGGAGATTATCTCAGGACTCGATTTTATGGTGGATACTTATTATAACGGGACAACCAGCACGAACTGGGGGAACTGGTATCATTGGGAGATCGGAACGCCTCAGGCACTGGCATCCACACTGATTATTCTGTACGATGAACTTACAGAAGAACAGCTGGCGAACTACCTGACAGGAATCGAGCGGTATGACAGCGGATGCGGATCCGCAGGTATCCCGGGATCCCCGACAATGACAGGGGCGAATCTTCTGGACAAAGCGCTCGTTGTGGCTCAGGCAGGCGGGCTGACAGATAACCCGCAGAAGCTTGAGCATGTAAGAGACGCTCAGAAAGACGTGTACCGCTATGTGACAGGCGATGACGGATTTTATGAGGACGGATCCTTTATCCAGCATCATTCTCTGGCATATACAGCGGGATACGGCGCTACGCTGTACGGCGGGATCGGTGTGTTCTTCTATATGCTGGACGGAACACCGTGGGAGATCCAGTATGAAGACGGCAGCGAGCAGATGATCTATGATACGATTTTTAATTCTATTGAGCCGCTGATTTATGATCAGCAGATGGCAGACAGCACGGCAGGGCGCGGGATTGTCCGCGCGACAGCAAATACACGCACCCGCGCGGTTGATACCGTAGCAGCGATCCTGCCGATCGGAGCTTCCATGGAAGGCGCGATGAAGGCGCGGTTTGACAGCTTTGTGAAAGAGTTCATCCAGACAGACGAAGAGTATTATTTTGATCAGATGGATAATATCACGAGCATTCAGCTGTCAAAGGCCATTGTGAATGACGAGTCAATAGAGCCGCGCAGCGATTATTCCATTCATAAGACTTATGCAGGAATGGACCGTGTTTCTCATGTGCGCCCGAACTATATGTTCAACATAGCGATGAGTTCCACTCGCCAGAGCAAGTTCGAGAATTACAGCGATGAGGGATATAAGACATGGAATATTGCAGATGGCATGACATATCTGTACACGGATGATCTGGGGCAGTACACGAACGATTACTGGGCTGTCATTGACCCCTTCCGTCTGCCGGGAACCACATCTGAGCGCGCGCTCAGCAGAAGGAATTTCACGGCTCAGGCAGAGTCGGGAAAGACGCCTTACAGCTGGGCCGGAGGCGTAACGCTCGGTACATACGGCACGGCAGGCGTGCAGATGAAATCTCTTGGAAATGAGAACAGCGGAAACGGAAGCAGCCTTACCGGAGCTGATTCTAAGAAATCCTGGTTCATGTTTGATGATGAGATCGTGGCGATCGGCAGCAGTATCACTTCTTCTACAGGCAACTGCGTTGAGACAACTATTGATAACCGTCAGATCGCAGAGAATCTGTCCAATGTGGTGACAATCGATGGCGAGACGCCGGATATTACGGACAACAGTGACAACAACGACAAGCACGGAACTGTATTCGAGAATGTACAGTGGGCAAATATTGAAGGCAATACGGATGACTCTTCCATCGGTTATTATTTCCCGGAAGAGGGAACAACGGTCAATGCGCTGAAAGAATTCCGCGAGTCAAACTACAATACTCAGTGCTCAACAGATCAGGAAGCTGACGGCGGTTATGCGACGCTGTGGTTCGACCATGGCAGCAATCCGGAAGGAGAGAGCTATGAGTACGTGATCCTGCCGGGAATGGACGCAGATGAGACGGCGGCGTATGCGGAGAATCCGCAGATTGAGGTGATGGAAAACAATGACAATGTTCATGCGGTACGCCATAACGGCCTGGGCATGACTGGCGTGAACTTCTGGAATGATGGAGAGACAACCGCAGCCGGTATCACTTCTGACAGCAAGGCATCTGTGATGATGCAGAAGACAGAGGATACGCTGGATATCGCAGTCTCAGACCCGACCCAGGAGAATGACGGAACGATCGAACTGACAGTGGATATCCCGTGCGCGTCTGTGCTTGCACAGGATGATACCGTTACAGTAACTCAGCTGTCACCTCAGGTTAAGATCAGTGTAAATGTAGCGGGTTCCATGGGACAGAGCCATACCGTGCAGCTGCAGCTTGAGGCGCAGACAGATGAAGCAGACAAGAGCAGCCTGGAAGCACTTTATAACCAGTATAAAGATCTGGAGCAGACAGGCTACATCAAAGATACATGGGAGACATTTACAGAAGCGCTCAATGCGGCTGAGACAGTGCTGAACGATGCCGAGGCAGCGCAGGAGCAGGTGGACGCGGCAGAAGAGGCTCTGCAGGAGGCAGTTGACGGCTTAAGAGTCAGCAAGACAATGCTGGAGTATTTCCTCAATCAGGCGAAGCTGCATGTGGAAAACGGAGATACAGCAGATGTAGTAGGCTCTATAAAACAGCTGTTCGACGAGGCGATTGCAGAGGGCGAAGCAGTGATGGCGAAAGAGAACGCGACAAAAGAAGAAGTGACAAACGCGACAACGAAACTGATGCTTGCAATCCAGGCGCTTGATATGAAGGCCGGCGATAAGACGGACCTTGAGATGGCGCTGGAGCTGGCAGAAATGATCGACCTTGATAAGTATGCAGAGGCTGGTCAGGCTGCGTTCCTGGAGGCAAAAGAGACTGCAGAGACAGTTCTGTCGGACAGTGACGCGATGCAGGGAGATATCGACGATGCATGGACAGCGCTGACAGAGGCCATGAGCGCTCTGAGGCTCAAAGCGGATAAAGCGGCTCTGGAAGACCTGTTAAACAGTATTGAGGATCTGGATCTGAGCCGGTACACAGAAGACAGCGTACAGGCATTTAACAGCGCGCTGGCAGCTGCGAAGGCAGTGATGGCAGACGAAGCTCTCACCGATGAGGATCAGAAAACAGTAGATGAGACAGTACAGACCCTTGCAGCAGCAAGAGATGCCCTGACCCTGAAAGATAATGCATCTGGCGAGAACGGAGGAAACAGCCAGACTCCGGGTAACGGCGGCACAGGAAGCGCTGACAACAATGCCGGAGAAGGCGGCGTATCCTCAGATACAGGCAGCGGCAGCACCAATACCGGAAACAGTGATTCCGTCAATAAAAATACAGGCACTGTCCCGAAGACAGGAGACATGCCGGCCGCACTTCCTGCCCTGCTGCTGATCGTATGTGTCAGTGGAGCGGCAGCTGTAATGAGCGTCCGCAGCAGAAAGAGATAGAAGTTATTGAAAGACTAATCCAATAAAACCCTATCCAAAAGTAAAACTTGAGAAAGAAATCTAAAGGTGAAACAGAAAATCCCGGCGTCACGGCACAGCCTAAAGCTGTACCGGCAGCGCCGGGATTTTCTTATTATGTCCAATATTGTTTCACGTATTCTTCTGCACCTGCTGAGGACAGGGAATATTTCTCCTTTAGCTTTGCGATTACAGCTTCTCTGTCCAGACCAAGCTCCTGCAGTGTTGCAACAAGCTGGCAGATGCCGTTTTCACGCTCCTCGGACTTACCGGAAGCATATCCGCTGTCATATCCTTCTTTTCTCAATGCTTTTTCATGCAATTCCTGATCAAATGATTCCAGCAACATGTGTACTACCTCCGCTTTCTGTTCTGTCAGGATATCCTTGAGGACATTCTTTCTCCGGCACTCATCCACGGCTTGAGAAATTGCTTCTTTAAGTTCCAGGCCGGAAGAGAGATATCGCCTTATAGTACTGATAAAAATGGCATATTCCTCTAAGCGCCTGCACTTCTCCATCAAGACCCGATTATGTCCAAAGTTGATATTCAGCATAACTGCTGTGCATTCCAGGCAGGCGGTCCGCTCAGGAATCGGGGGCTGAAACAGATCTGTCAGTTTTAACAGCCTGCGGTCTGGTTCCTCCTTT
>DXCD01000237.1 GCA_019116185.1 Candidatus Mediterraneibacter stercorigallinarum | reverse complement strand
TAAACTCTGCCTGAAGTCCTTTGAACCAGCTCTTCTTCTGAGTTTTTGTCTTTTCACTCATGATCGTCCACTTCCTTCCAGCGACTACTTTGTTTCCTTGTGCAGTGTGTGTGATTTGCAGAATCTGCAGTACTTCTTGGTCTCCATGCGGTCCGGATGAGCCTTCTTATCCTTCGTCATGTTGTAGTTACGGTTCTTGCATTCCGTACACTCCAGTGTAATTCTTGTGCGCACAACTTCCACCTCGCTTTTTATATTTTTACCTGCGTGTTACTGATGGCTGCGAAAACCATCGATTTTTAGGCATAAAAAAAAGACCTAACTTCCATTCGCCGTAGTATTGTACCACGGAGAGATGAAAGAAGTCAAGGTCTTGAAAAGATTTTTTTACGCCATTGCTCCTGGCTGCTCAGCCTGTCGTAATGTCCCGCTGCTTTTTCCTTAAATGCTTATACACACTCGCCCGGAACAATGTATAGACCACAGAGGTGATCGGTATAAAGATAAGCATGCCCACCACGCCCATCAAACTGCCGCCGATAGTCACCGCCGCCAGTACCCAGATAGACGGAAGCCCAACCGAGCTTCCCACCACTTTCGGGTAGATCAGGTTGCCCTCGATCTGCTGCAGGATCAGGAACGTCACCACAAAAATAATCATCTGCATGGGATCTACCATCAGGATCAGAAACGCTCCGATAAAGCATCCGATAAACGCCCCGAAAATAGGAATCAGGGCCGTAAACGCGATCAGTACGCTGATGAGCAGAGTATACGGCATGTTCAGGATGCTCATAACGATAAAGAACATACATCCCAGAATCAGCGCCTCCACACACTGGCCTGTGAAGAAACTGGAAAACGCCTTTGACGCCAGGCTTCCCACTTCAAGCATCCATTCCGCGCGCTTCTCAGAAAAGAACGCATAGATCACTTTCTTCACCTGCACACTGAGCTTTTCTTTCTGAAGAAGGACATAGCAGGAAAAAACAAAAGCAATCACAAAGGTCGCCACCCCGCTCACAATGGACCCGATAGCAGACATTGTTGAATTCAATACACTTCCCGCGCCATTCTGGAAAAATGACATCACACTGTCCGTCAGCTTTCCCACGTCCAGATTCAGGTTGGAAAGCCATGCCTGGATCTCTTTATTATCTGTAAATAACTCCTCCAGGAAACGCTGCGCCTCGGGGATGAATGTCTGGATGGTCTTTCCCAGTGACAGGACAGTACTCGTCAGTTCCGGAATCACTACGAACATAACCAGGACCACGACTCCGATCACAATAGCCAGGGTCAGCACCAGAGATACCGGACGCGCCAGTTTCTGAGCAATCTTCTTCTCTTTTAAATGGCGGTTCTTAAAGATCTTCTCTTCAAGAAAACTCATGGGAATATTCAGAATAAACGCGATTCCCCCGCCTAAAATGAAGGGCAGAATGATCCGGAGAGCGGCTCCGGCCCACTCAAATAGAAGCCTGTAATTCCAGAGCGCAATCAATATAATGATCGTAAAAAGGATCAGCTCTTTTAATTTTCGCATGTTTTCTTTATTAAGATTCATATTACCTCCGCATATCAAACAACTTTTCCCCGCCCGCTGTCTCACCGCGCCTTATACCGTTTATACTAACACGGCTCATCCTGTACAGCAAGCAGACAAGAGGACTTTCATCCATCTTTAAGAAAACCTTTGCCTTTTCTTTATATTTCAGGGTTCGGACAGATACCGGCACAAATGCTAATATTATGTATTTAAGAGTTCCCTGTTTTTCCGGTTTCATTCCGGAGCTTTTTACAACTCCGCCGCTGCCGCTTCATCGGCCGCTGCTTTCTCTCAGCCCTTTCGCGGCACTCCGCACCTCGGCCATCCCCGGGCTTTCATTCATCTCTTCCATCCATGTATACTCCAGCTGAGCGCCAGAAGGTATATTCGACGAAACAGAAGCGCCGGCGCCCAGAATAAAGCAGAATCTCTCCCCGTTCTTCCGGCCTTCCCGAATGGTATTGACCAAATAATTCGTCGACAGGACCGGAACAATCCCTTTGCTGTGTCCTTCCATAAGATTCGCTCTCCTTTGTTGATTCTGGAATTATCTTACATTATATCTTTCGGATATTCAACAGCCTTTGGTATCCAAAAAATCCGTCCGGATCTGACGCATTCCCTGCATCAACTCCGAACGGATCTCGTTCTTTCTCTTCTATATTGAGTTCAAATCTTATTTCTCACTGTAATGATGCGCTTCTTCCAGCATCATATCCTTGACCTTCATCAGCCGGATCTGAGTGCTCCTCTCATTCTCATCCAGCTTCATCGTAATATATTTGATGCTCTCCTCCGTCTCCGGAATAATCACATGCTCCAGTGCGTTCACTCGCCGCCTCGTCTTCTCGATCTCCGCAGCCATGAGCTGGCATGCCTTCTCAACCTCCGCCAGGCGGATCATATCCGGCAGGATGTCTGCCAGGGACTTCACCGCTCCGTCCAGGTCACTGGAAGTGAATGCAAATCCATAAGAATAAATATCATTCTCATCCGCTGTCCGCATCTTATAATCAAAGACCGGGATATCCACGCTCATGACATTTTTCTCACCGGCTTCCAGCCCCACTTCCTGCTTCGGCGTCATGAGAGCCGTATTGAGCGCGGCCTCTGACATGCCTGCTTTAGCGATCACAAAATTCCGGTTCGCAGACTTGATTCCCGCTTCCACCTTCATGCGCACTTCCATATTCTCACGGACAAGATCAAGATACTGGCGCATCAGCTCATCGCGTTTGTCCTTCAGAAGCTTATGTCCTCGGATCGCAGTGATCCGTTTCTTTTTAAGACGGGTCAGCTCCATCCGGGTCGGATTCACCTGTTTCGCCGCCAAAACGCCACCTCCTTCATAATTGTCTGACAATTCTACCCAAAGGGGTCAGGCCCCTTTCCCCAAAGTTTTCAGAATATTCCCGCTCCGCTACGCTTCGGGGTCAGTCTATTTCCCACCCTTTCAGGGCTTCCGGGACAGACCCGCTCCGCTACGCTTCGGGGTCAGTCCCGTAATAGATATCCAGGTATTTGTCGTCGATACGCTTCAGTTCTGTTCTCGGGAGCATCCTCAGCAGTTTCCAGCCGATATCAAGCGTCTCTTCGATACTGCGGTCCGTATTATATCCCTGGGATACATACTCCTGTTCAAATGCATCGGCGAATTTTGCGTACATGAGGTCAATCTCTGTCAGCGCTGCTTCTCCGAGGATGACCATGAGTTCTTTGGCGTCTTTTCCGCGGGCATATGCGGCAAAGAGCTGGTTCATGGTGTTGGAGTGATCGGCGCGTGTTTTTCCTTCGCCGATTCCCTTATCTTTCAGACGGGACAGGGACGGGAGCACGTCAATGGGCGGGGTAACGCCCTTTCGGTAGAGTTCCCGGCTCAGGATGATCTGCCCCTCTGTGATATATCCGGTCAGGTCCGGGATGGGATGCGTCTTGTCATCTTCCGGCATGGTCAGGATGGGGATCATGGTGATGCTTCCCTTCTTCCCGTTCTGGCGTCCGGCTCTCTCGTAGATGGATGCAAGGTCTGTGTACATATATCCCGGGTACCCGCGGCGTCCCGGCACTTCCTTGCGCGCGGCAGACACCTCGCGGAGCGCGTCCGCGTAGTTGGTGATATCCGTCAGGATGACCAGCACGTGCATCTCTTTCTCAAAGGCAAGATACTCTGCCGCGGTCAGCGCCATCTTAGGCGTCGCGATACGTTCGATGGCCGGGTCGTTGGCCAGGTTGATGAACAGCACCGTACGGTCCAGCGCGCCTGTCTCACGGAAGCTTTCGATAAAGAAGTTGGACTCTTCAAAGGTGATTCCCATCGCCGCGAATACAACGGCAAAGTTCTCATCCGTCCCAAGCACCTTTGCCTGTCTCGCGATCTGCGCGGCAAGCTGGGCATGGGGCAGGCCCGATGCGGAGAAGATCGGCAGCTTCTGCCCGCGGACCAGTGTATTCAGCCCGTCAATGGCAGACACGCCGGTCTGGATAAACTCCTCCGGATAACTCCTCGCCGCCGGATTCATGGGCAGGCCGTTGATATCCTTGCGGGCGTCCGGCAGGATCTCCGGACCTTCGTCAATGGGGCGTCCCAGTCCGTCGAACACGCGTCCCAGCATATCCTCGGATACGCCCAGTTCCATGCTCCTCCCAAGGAAACGCACCTTGCTGTTGGACAGGTTGATTCCCGTG
>DXCD01000236.1 GCA_019116185.1 Candidatus Mediterraneibacter stercorigallinarum | reverse complement strand
TGGAAAAGCGTATCAGCGCTGCTTCTGGCTCTGGTTATGTGTGTGACTCAGATCCAGCCGGCAGTACTGGCGGCTGGCAGCAGTGCGGGAAGTTCAAGCAACTTGGCGCAGGGAAAGGCAGTGACCTATTCCGGCGTTGAGGGTGACAAGAATTCGTCCGGAGAGTGGACGTACCCGCAGTTTGTAGGAGAAATGGCAGTTGACGGCGATTCTTCTACAAGATGGTCGGCGGCAAAGCAGGATGAACAGTGGCTGATCGTAGACTTGGGAGCTGTATATGAGCTCAGCACGATAACCATTGATTTTCATGCCGAGTCACCGGAGTATGAGATGCTTGTGTCCGAGGACGGCACAGACTATACGTCTGTGGCAAAAGTGACGGACGGAAGCCAGGGAGATACTGTGACAAAGAGCTTCGATGTGAGCGGAGCCTCTGCAAGGTACATACAGTACCAGCAGCACAGTATGTGGCTGCATTCCGGAAACGGACAGTATTACGGAAGCAGTATCTCTGAAATCACGGTTACAGAGCATAAGGATTATGAAATTACGCCGGATACACTTCGCGTAGGAACATTCAACATCGCGGCGAACAAGAAGCCGGATATGGATGAGCTCCGCGCGCTGACAGAGAAGTACAATCTGGAAGTTGTGGGTCTTCAGGAAGTGGATATGTTCACATCCAGAAATGCCTACGACATGCTTAAGGCTTTCCAGGGAGATACATATCCTGCGGGATGCTTCTCGAAAGCTATTGATTACGGCGGAGGAGAGTACGGCATAGGTACTGTATCCAAATACGAATTTACAGAAAACAGTTATGAAAATCTGGATACGACCGGCGCAGGCGAAGGCAGTGAGAATCGAGTGTTCCAGCGTTCCGTATTTGAGAAGGAAGGCAGAGAGGTGGCATTCTATAACACGCATTTCAGCTATGAGAATCCGGAAGTCCGCGTGAAGCAGTTCGCGCAGCTGAAGGAAGCTCTTGAGAATGATGACGTGGAATATAAGATCGTTGTGGGTGATTTTAACGCGGATCAGTATCAGAGCGAATTCAACACAATGCTTGAATCCCTTGATATGGCGAACGGCTATCAGGGAGTATGGTATGAGACATATAACGGCGTTGACGAGACGATGAAGGTCAATACCATTGACAATATTTTCGTGACACGCAACTTAAGCATTGAGTCTGTGGAGATGGATGAGACGGAACTGTCAGACCACAATCTCTTTATGGCGGAGCTGAAGTTCCTGGACGAGCCTCAGGTATCCACTGAGTGGCTGAGAGCCGTTCTTGAGGAAGCGGACAGCATAAACGGAGATGACTATACGGCAGAGAGCTATGAGGCGCTCCGGAACGCGGTTGAAGCGGGCAGGGCTATGATGGAGAACCCGACAGGCCAGACCGCGGTAGATGATGCCGCAAGGGAAGTGCTCGCTGCGATTGACAATCTGGAGGAATTCAACCTTGCAGCCGGGAAGAACGTTACTTATTCCGGAGTAGAGGGTGACAAAAACTCAGATGGCAGCTGGGTATATCCGCAGTTTGTCGGAGAGATGGCAGTTGATGGCAGTCAGGATACAAGATGGTCTGCGGCAAAGACAGACGAGCAGTGGCTGCAGGTTGACCTGGGAGAGGTGAAAGAGATCTCTCAGATCCTGATCTACTTCCATGCCGCGTCTCCTGAGTGGGAAGTCCAGATCTCTGAAGACGGCGAGAAGTGGACAACCGTATATGAAGAGACGGACGGGGAAGAGGGAGGCCCGACGATTACAGAGCAGATCACTTTCCCCATGCAGAATGCAAGATATGTCAGATACCAGCAGAATAAAATGTGGCTGCACGCGACGAACGGACGGTATTATGGATCCAGTATCATTGAGCTGGAAGTCTATCACAGCTTCGCGGCAGAGAGCATTGAGATCACGAATCCTACAGACGCGATTTCTGTGGGCGATACCTATCAGCTGGATGTGAAAGTCCTTCCGGAGCTGGCAGGGAATAATCCGCTGACCTATACAAGCAGCGCGCCGGACGTTATTTCAGTGGATGATGAAGGCACGCTGGAAGCTCTTAAGGAAGGCGCCGCGGTGATCACTGTGGCAGACCAGGCGGATCCGGATGTGAAAGCATCCATGGAGATTCAGGCAGTGGACGGAGAGATCACGGTTTCTAAATTCGTATTTGATGAGGAATCGAAAGATATCACCTCAAGGGAAAGCAGATTCCTTGAGTATTCTGTATATCCTTCAAATGCGGTGAATCCTGACGTAGAGGTGGAGTGGAGCAGTTCTGATCCGGATGTGGCGGCTGTCAATGAAGACGGGCTTGTAAAAGCTGTATCAGAAGGAAGCGCCGTGATCACAGTGCAGAGCAAAGACGATGCGGATGTGAAGGGCTCCGTCCAGATCAATGTTGCGGCTCCGTCTTACAATACAGAGTATGACACCATGATGGACCGCTGGCAGACCCGTGTGACAGGCGGAGATTCGCTGGACATGGAAGATGAGGATGTTAAGGCATATGTCCAGACGATTTCCGATGAAGGTGAAGAACTGTGGGCGTCTCTGAATAAGAGTGAAGACAGAACTTATCTGTGGGAAAAGGTGGCCAGCGATACCACAAGCGCGGATTATACAACTCAGTTTACTAAGATCAAAAGCCTGGCCCTTGCATTCGGCGTACAGGGCAGCGCCCTCTATGAGAATAAAGAACTTCTGAACGATATCGTAGACGCGATTCAGTTCATGGTTACTGACAAGCAGTACAATGGAAGCTACTGGACAGGAAACTGGTGGGATTGGCAGATCGGATGTACGCAGCCCCTTGTTGACACGCTCATGGTAATCAGCGATTACGTGGATTACAGCGAGATCGAGACAGCGGTTAAGAGTATCGAAGGATATGCCAAGAGACCCAGCATCCAGTGGCCAAGCTATACAGCTACAGGGGCGAACCGGACGGATATCGGACTTTCCGTACTGGGAAGCGCTATTCTTGCAAAGAATGACGAGAGAATGAACCTTGTAAAGACTGAAGTGCCGGATGTTATGAAACTGGTGACATCAGGCGACGGGCTGTATGCGGACGGATCTGTAGTCCAGCATACAAAGCACGCTTACAGCGGAAGCTATGGAAATGAGCTCCTGAAGGGCGTAGGCAGGATCCAGTCCATCATTGCGGGAACTTCCTTTGACATTACGGATGAACGGATCAACAATGTATATGAAACCGTGATCAACGGATACATTCCTCTGATGCACAAAGGGCAGATGATGTCCATGGTTAATGGAAGAAGTATCTCAAGAGCACCCGGAACCAATCCGTTCACGACGGAATTTGCAGCAGGATCAGAGACGATCTCAAATATCATGCTGCTCGCGGCAGGAGCGCCGGAAGAGTACAGCAGCGCGTTTAAGTCAGCTGTCAAATACTGGCTGGAAGAGAGCAGCGGCGAGTACGATTTCTACGCAAATGCAAGAGACTTTGACGCTCTGCTCGGAGCGAAAGAGATCATGAATGACTCTTCGGTTACAGCAGAGAAGTATGAGGGCATGAAAGTGTACGGTTCCATGGACAGAGTTGTTCAGGTCAACGAAGATTACACGGCCGGACTGTCCATGTATTCTTCAAGAATTTACAACTATGAGTTCGGTAATACAGAGAATAAAAAAGGCTGGCACACAGGCGATGGGGTTCTCTACATTTATAATAATGATCTGAAACAGTACGGTGAAGGCTATTGGCCGACAGTAGATCCGTACCGTCTGCCGGGAACAACGGTGGATACAAAGGAACTGGCTGACGGTTCCGGTTACAATAAGACTTCGCCGCAGTCATGGGTAGGCGGAGCGACTGACGGGACAAACGGCGCTGCCGGAATGTTCTACAATACGACAAATCTCGGACAGGGAATGGATCTCAAGGCACAGAAATCCTGGTTCTTCCTTGACGGCAAGATCGTAGCCCTGGGAGCGGGAATCAATGGAACAACAGACGCCACCATTGAGACAACTGTTGAGAACCGCATGATGACCAGCGATGAAAATGAGATCAGCTACAACGGAGAAGCCTGGGATAAGGACAACGAAGAGCTCCGGGCAGAAGCCGGCGATTATGTACATTTCATCGGTACAGGCGAAGGAAATGACATCGGATACGTGTATCTGGAAGACGCGGACATCTACCTTGCTCAGGAGACGAGAAGCGGAAAATATTCAGATATCAATGAGTATTTTGTAAGCGACACGGAGTACAAAAATACGTTCTTCAAGATGGGAATCAATCACGGAGACAGTGTGGAGGACGGAACTTACGAATATGTCCTGCTTCCGGGAAGCACGGAGGAAGAGACGGCAGAATTCGCCCGGAATAATACCATCGAAGTGGTCCGCAATGACGCGGACGTGCAGGCTGTAAAAGACACAGAGAGCGGAGTATTCGCGATGAATGTGTGGCCGGTAGACGGCGCGAGTGTCAACGGCATTACGGTAAATGCATCTGCATCTGTCTATACGCAGACAGCGGACGGCGTGATGACCATTGCAATCAGCGAGCCGAAGCAGCAGGATGTTCAGCTGCAGCTGACGCTGGAAGACGGATATGTGGAAGTGATTTCCGCAGATGAAGGCGTGACAGTCAATGAAGACGGCAGCTTCTCTATCGATACTACGGACAGTGCGGGAGCTTCCTATATCATCAAGGTGAAAACGTCAGCTGACTCAGTCAGCAAGAAGACTCTGGAGTTTTTCCTGAACAAGGCAAAAGGCTATGTAGAGGACGGAACGGTCGGCGGACTGGTAGAATCCATCCAGAAGATGTTCGAGGATGCCATTGCCAAAGGCGAGGCTGTGATGGCAGATGAAGACGCGACGAGAGAAGAAGTGCTCGACGCAGCGGCTGACCTGATGTTTGCGATCCATGCGCTGGAGATGAAGGCGGCGGACAAGACGGACCTTGAGATGGCTCTTGAACTGGCTGAGATGATCGACCTGACCAAGTATGTGGAAGCCGGACAGCCGGAATTCCTTGCGGCAAAAGAAGCGGCAGAGGCAGTGATGGCGAACGGCGACGCGATGCAGGCAGAGACAGACGAGGCATGGAACGATCTGGTTGAAGCGATGAACGCACTCAGGCTGAAGGCAGACAAGTCTGTTCTTGAAGACCTGATTAACCAGACGGAAGATCTGGATCTTACAGGATACACGGAAGAGAGCGTGAGCGTATTCCGTGCGGCGCTGGCAGCAGCGAACGACATCCTTGCGGATGAGACCCTGTCCGTTGACGACCAGACGAAGGTCAATGAGGCAGTGTCAGCGCTTCAGGCTGCGGTGGACGGACTTGAGAAGCCTCAGGGCGGCCAGGATGGCGATACGGAGAATCCGGACAGCGGCCAGAACGGAAATGACGGACAGGCAGCTGGCGGAAATACCGGAGACGGCACCGGCGCGGGAGATAACAACGGCAGCGGATCCGGAAACGGAAAAGCTCCGGCTGCAGTGCAGACAGGAGATTCCGCGATCATGCTGTATGTATTCCTGGCAGCAGGAGCGGCATCCCTGGCAGTTCTGGGAGCAGCCCTGTATGCACGCAAAAAGGTATTAAATTAGTGAAAAATAAAATCTTTAGTGTCAGAAATATACTTGACAGCTATTGAGCAAAAAAGAAAGACCGCAGAAGACAAAGCTTGCTTCTGTGGTCTTTTTCCCCTGAAGGGGGTGTGTAAAAAGCATTTTCAGCTGCACGCGCGGCAGCATGAAATGCGGATTCTGTTATCCATATGTCATATAAGGACGCAATAATATCATATATGGAGAAAAATGTCAAGAAAAATCGAAAAAAGGTTGTTGACAATAAAAAGAGCTGTGTGTTATAGTAAAAAATGCACTATTATGGAAAGCTATGCCAAATTCAGTGCGTGAATTACTGTGCGCGGCTCTTTTCATATTTGTATAGATTAATAAGAGGAGTGAAACGTCAATGGAGAAAAACAGGATCCGTCCCATTAAAACCGGAAAAAGCTTCCGCATGAGCTATTCCAGGCAGAAGGAAGTATTGGAGATGCCGAATCTCATTGAAGTTCAGAAGGATTCCTATCAGTGGTTTCTGGATGAAGGACTCAAAGAGGTGTTCGATGATATTTCCCCGATCGCTGATTACAGCGGGCATCTGAGCTTGGAATTTGTGGATTTTACACTCTGCGAAAAAGATGTAAAATATACGATCGATGAGTGCAAAGAACGCGATGCGACTTATGCGGCGCCCCTGAAAGTCAGGGTAAGACTCCACAATAAAGAGACTGATGAGATCAACGAACATGAAATCTTCATGGGAGATCTCCCTCTGATGACAAAGACAGGAACATTTGTCATCAATGGAGCTGAGCGTGTCATCGTCAGCCAGCTCGTGCGTTCTCCGGGCATTTACTATGGCATTGCCCATGATAAGCTTGGAAAGAAACTCTATTCGGCGACCGTGATCCCGAACAGAGGCGCATGGCTTGAGTATGAGACAGACTCCAATGACGTTTTTTATGTGCGCGTTGACCGTACGAGAAAGGTGCCGATCACAGTTCTGATCCGCGCGCTTGGTATCGGGACAAATGCAGAAATCATAGATTTATTCGGCGAGGAACCGAAGATCCTCGCAAGCTTTGGGAAGGACACTGCTGAGAATTATCAGGAGGGTCTGTTAGAGCTGTACAAAAAGATCCGTCCGGGCGAGCCGCTTGCAGTTGACAGCGCGGAGAGCCTGATCAACAGCATGTTCTTTGACCCGAGACGTTATGATCTGGCTAAGGTAGGACGCTATAAATTCAATAAGAAACTGATGCTCAGGAACCGTGTCGCGGGACAGATCCTTGCAGAGGATGTAGTCAGCCCGGTGACAGGTGAAATTGTGGCTGAGAAGGGGACAAAGATTACCCGCGAGATCGCAGACACGATCCAGAACTCTGCCGCACCGTATCTGTGGGTAGAGGGAGAGGACGAGTCCAGAAATATTAAGATCCTCTCTAATATGATGGTAGACCTTCAGGCTGTCGTTGATATTGACCCGCAGGAAGTCGGCGTGACAGAGCAGGTATATTATCCGGTGCTGGCAGGCATTATCGAAGAGTCAGCCGGAGATATCGACGAGATGAAGAACATGATCCGCCGCGATATCCATGACCTGATTCCGAAGCATATTACGAAGGAAGACATTCTCGCTTCCATCAATTATAACATGCATCTTGAGTATGGCATGGGAAATGACGATGACATCGACCATCTGGGCAACCGCCGTATCCGCGCGGTAGGCGAGCTGCTCCAGAACCAGTACAGAATCGGTCTCTCCAGACTGGAGAGGGTTGTGCGCGAGCGTATGACGACGCAGGATCAGGAGGGCATTTCCCCGCAGTCACTGATCAATATCAAACCGGTGACAGCAGCAGTGAAGGAATTCTTCGGATCCTCCCAGCTGTCCCAGTTCATGGATCAGAACAACCCGCTGGGCGAGCTGACCCACAAGAGACGTCTCTCCGCGCTCGGACCGGGCGGTCTGTCAAGAGACCGTGCAGGATTCGAGGTGCGTGACGTGCACTATTCTCATTACGGAAGAATGTGCCCTATCGAGACGCCTGAAGGTCCGAACATCGGTCTGATCAACTCCCTGGCATGCTATGCAAGGATCAATCAGTACGGTTTCGTTGAGGCGCCGTACCGCAAAGTAGATAAGAGCGATCCGGAGAATCCGCGTGTAACGGACGAAGTTGTCTACATGACAGCAGACGAAGAAGATAACTACCATGTGGCTCAGGCGAATACGCCTCTGGATGAGGAAGGACATTTCGTGCACAAGAA
>DXCD01000235.1 GCA_019116185.1 Candidatus Mediterraneibacter stercorigallinarum | reverse complement strand
CTCCGAAGAGGGCTTCCTTGAGATCGAGACCCCGATGCTGGGCAAGACGACTCCGGAGGGAGCGAGAGACTATCTCGTGCCGAGCCGTATCCATCCGGGATGCTTTTACGGACTGCCCCAGTCGCCGCAGCTCTACAAGCAGCTTCTGATGTGCTCCGGTTTTGACCGTTACATCCAGATCGCGAGATGCTTCCGCGACGAGGACTTAAGAGCGGACCGCCAGCCCGAGTTCACACAGATCGATATGGAGCTGTCTTTTGTGGACGTGGATGACGTGATCGATGTCAATGAGAGATATCTTGCAAAGATCTTTAAAGAGGTGCTGGACGTGGATGTACAGCTCCCCATCCAGCGGATGACATGGCAGGAGGCAATGGACCGCTTCGGTTCTGACAAGCCGGATCTGCGCTTCGGCATGGAGCTTACCGATGTGACAGAGGTGGTAAAAGGATGCGGCTTCGGCGTATTCACAGGCGCTATCGAGAATGGCGGCAGCGTGCGCGGCATCAATGCCAAGGGCCAGGGCGCGATGCCGAGAAAGAAGATCGATAAGTTGACTGCATTTGTAAAAGACTACGGCGCAAAAGGTCTCGCGTACATCGCGCTCCAGGAGGACGGCAGCGTGAAGTCATCCTTTGCCAAGTTCATGAGCGAGGAGGAGATGTCCGCCCTGATCAGCGCTATGGGCGGCGAGCCGGGAGACCTGCTTCTCTTTGCGGCTGACAAGAATAAAGTGGTATGGGATTCTCTCGGAGCGCTCCGCGTGGAGCTGGCAAAAGAGCTGGATCTCTTAGATAAAGATGAATTCCGCTTTGTGTGGATCACAGAGTTCCCGCAGTTTGAGTGGAGCGATGAGCAGGGACGTTATCTTGCGATGCACCATCCGTTTACCATGCCGATGGAAGAGGACCTGCCTCTTCTGGAGCAGGGCGAACTCGGAAAGGTGCGCGCGAAAGCTTACGATATCGTACTCAACGGAAACGAGATCGGCGGCGGAAGCGTCAGGATCCATCAGAACGACATCCAGGAGAAGATGTTCGAGGCGCTCGGATTTACGAAAGAACAGGCGCATACCCAGTTCGGGTTCCTGCTCGAGGCATTTAAATACGGAGTGCCGCCGCACGCAGGACTTGCCTACGGTCTGGACCGTCTTGTCATGCTCATGGCAAAACAGGACAGCATCCGCGACGTGATCGCGTTCCCGAAGATCAAGGACGCTTCCTGCCTGATGACAGAGGCGCCGACTCCGGCTGATGCAAAACAGCTGGAAGAGCTGGGGCTGGAAGTGAAGGCGGAGACAGAAGAGTAAAGGTCAGCCGGAACAGAAGAGTCCGGGCAGCAGAGAAAGAAAAACAAGAAAATAGAAATAAAAGATAGCTGAGACAGGGGCGTCCGCACTGAGAATTATGCCAGTGCGGGCGCTCTTATTCTAATTGCAACAAATGGAATGGTATCGTATGATTAGAGTAGAAGATGGTGGACGGGTTTTCCCAGGAGGAGTGAGTGATCATGGATGATAATAACTGCAGGGACCACAGTTGTCCGTGTTATCAAATGAAAATGTTGATATTATTTTCTGGAATAATCATGCTTTTTGCGCTGCTTACAGCATGCGGAAGACAGGAGAACAAAAAAGTGGAAGAAAAATCAGAGACACAGGAGGAGGGGGATTCCGAATGGACAGGACTGAACTCTCCGGAACAGGCGCAGGAGATATTAGACGCGGGGAATAATCCGGAAAAGCAGGAAGAGCCGGATACGCACAAACCTTTAAAGAAGGTTTATATAGGAGACACCAATGTCTTATGCGGAGTGTATCGGGCTGAGGAAGGGGAATACGCTCGTGAGATTGGTCCCGAACTCTGCCTTTATCCGAATGGAGAAGGGAGTTTTCATGTTCACTCAGCCTCGAGCTATATTGCATCCGGCGGTTATGAAGCGGCTGACGGGAAAGTGATCTTGACGGATGAGTTCAGCGATGAGCCGCAAGATATATATACCTTTGAAATCGCAGACAACAAATTGATCTTCCTGGCGGATGAATCTGCAGAAGTCTGGGATTACGGTCCCGGTACAGCGGCGGATGGCATGGTGTTTGTTTATAATGAAGAAGAGACGGAATGGTATATGGCGGATGATCTGGATTGACATGGTTGGAAGATGGATCTATTAAAAACTCAGGAGAGAAAAACTCAGGAGCAGCTCCTTTATTTTGAGAAGCAGCCCCTGAGTTTTTCGTTTGTGTAGAGGATGCGGGCTGATGAACTGCATACAAAATGTCTGCGCTATTCATCCCATCCTTCATAAAACCGGATATTCACAGAGATATTTCTCACGATATCTCCTTCTTCTGTTTCGATATCTTCGATCTCAGACACATAGGGAAGCAGAGGTTCTTCCTCCTCGAGCTCCACTGTGATCCAGTTCCGGCATGCCTCGTTGGCATTGTCAATGGCATCGTCCAGTGTTTCACCGGAAGCCTCGCAGCATTCAAGGTCCGGAAAGAACGCCTGGTAGCCGCCGTCTTCTTTTTTGCGGAAAACCGCAGGGTATATAAATTTCATAGTTTGGTGCTCCTTTGTATTATAATAGATTGATTTGTAAAATTGCTTTCCGGCAGCAGCCGGTACTGTGGTCAGTATAGTATAAACAGCGGAAAATAGCAAGCGTGCCGGAAGTCTTTTGGATACAGCCGGAAGTCTTTTGGATGCCGCTATGAGCCTGCCGGATACAACTGTTTAGGTTTCTGGTTCGATCTTCTGGCTGATCTCTGAGCGTACCTTCTGGCTGCTGCCTGCCTCTGCATGCGCTTTTCGGATGAGCAGGACTCCTGCCATGAGAAGCGCGGGGAAGATGACAGCTGCCTGGATCCCCAGTTTCAGGTTATCGCCTGCGTGTGCGGATATCAGCCCCACGAAAGACGGACCGCCGGAACATCCCAGATCTCCGGCCAGCGCCATGAGGGCGAACAGCGCGGTGCCGCCTCCCTTCAGGGCAGACGCGCCGATGCTGAACGCGCCGGGCCACATAATCCCCACGGAAAAGCCGCAGATGCCGCAGCCCAGAAGGCTGAGGGCAGGCAGCGGGGAAAGCGAGATCACACAGTAGGAGAAAATGCAGAGCGCGCCGCTTAAGATCATTGCTTTCCTCAGATTCAGTTTCTCCCCGTAGAAGCCATAAAGCAGCCGGGAGCTTCCCATGCACACTGCAAAAAACATGGGGCCCGCCAGGTCTCCGATGGACTTGCTCACACCCAGCCCCTGCTCGGCAAATGTAGAAGCCCACTGGCTGACTGCCTGTTCACTGGCGCCGGCACAGGTCATGATGACCATAAGGATCCAGAAAGCCGGCTTCTTAAGCACAGCGCCCAGCGGAAGGCCTTCTTCATCCTCGGCAACGAGAGGGCAGAGAGGCGCCTTGCGGAATACAAGGAGATTGTAAAGCGGGACCAGCGCCCAGAGGACTGCCATGATCTTCCAGCTGCCCAGTCCGAACAAGGCGAAAAATATGGTCGATATCAGCACCACAGCCACATGTCCCCAGCAGTAGAAAGAGTGCAGGAGACTCATGGTCTTTTCTTTATGCTTCGTGGGAAGCGCCTCCACGATGGGGCTGAGCATGACTTCCAGAAGCCCGCCGCCCAGCGCGTAAATCGCGACGGACAAGAGAAGCCCGGCGAAAGGGGACGGCATGATCTCGGGCAGGAACGTCAGGCAGACGAGCCCTGCTGCTGCCGCGGCGTGGGCAATAATCATGGACGCGCGGTAGCCGATCCGGTCAATGAATCCGGCGGACAGGCAGTCCACCAGGAGCTGGATCAGGAAATTCACCGTGATCAGCAGGGTAATGCTGCGCATGGAGATGTGATACGTGTTCTGAAAAGTCAGAAATAAGAGTGGGACAAAGTTATTTACGATCGCCTGCACCACATAGCCTGTATAGCAGGCGGTGAGCGTGCGGTTATATGTCTGTTTCATGGAAAAAAGCCTCCTTGACTGCTGTAAATATGCCAGAATGGAGAACACTGCCTCCCGCATGGGAAGCGCTTTCTCACAGAATACATATTATAAAGGAAAGGAGGCTGTTTGTACATAGCTGAGATAAAATGAGGGAATGCCCACATGAGATAAAACGTGGGAGTGCGCTGTTCCGGGAAGATCAGTATGATCTTGACCGGTATCTGTAATTCCATTCATCCTCCGTAAGCCTTGGAGTGAACCATGTGCCGCTGATGCCTTCTGTGGTTCCGGTCACATGATTTGAGACATACTGAAAACTGCCGTCTGCCAGAGGCCGCACAACAAGCTCGCTGATGACTGCCTGATCCGTAAGGTTCGTGGTCTGGACAGCCTGCACGGTCAGCTTCAGGGTACCGTCTGCCTGTGTTTCGCAGGCAGTGACTTCCGGATAAGGAGGGTAGGGATATTCTGCGTCTTCCAGCCCTCTCGGCCGGTACTGGTAAGTATCATTCCCGGGATCGTATACGGTACGTGACCTTATGGTATCCGTGCTGATGTTCAGATAGGACTGAAGCACGCTGTCAAACTCAGCTGCCGGGATCTCGTACTCTGCCCCGGTATACGCGTAGGGGTAAGGCGCTTCCATGCCATATTTCATCCGGTACATGAGGTCGTACAAGTCGTAGAAATTCAGAGAGCCGAAACCGTCAGACTCGCTCCAGTCCGAGATCAGGACATTATTCCTGTTATAGCCCACGGGTATCACATACTTCCGGTTGTACTCCCGGCAGTCAGCGTCCAGCGGTTTGACGCGGATACCGATTTCCCCGGGCGGTCCGTCGTATCCGGGCATCCGGTATTGGTCGAAGAAGAAATATCCGTTTTCCGTATAATACCATTCCTCTGCGGTGAAAGCTTCATAATATCCGGCCTTCGGGGCGCCGCCTTCCCAGTACAGGGTGCACCTCTGCGCGCTGATACTTCCGCCCTGTGTCCGGAATTCATAACAGACGATGCTCCCGTTTTCCATGACAAGGAGGACATCAGCCTCAGCCTCGCCGCCGGATCCCGCGGCAGAGAGAAAACTTTCCAGCTGATCAGGATTTACCATATTCATCTGATTGTCAGCATCAGACGCGCAATAGCCTTCTTCTCCGAGCCGGGAGACAATGGACTGGATGGTGTCAAGTGCATCCAGGCTGCCGGTATCAAATGCCTGAGTATAGATATCTTTATACTTGTCTGCGATTTCCAGGCAGGAAGCGTACAGGGCAGCTTCATCCGGATTTGATACGTCCGCGCTGTCAGCAGCTGAAGCGGTATCCTGTGCCTGCTCCTCAGATGAGTTCTCGGATGGGGCCGATGCATCACAGCCGGTCAGGCCAAAGGCGGCGCAGGCGAGGAGGAGCACGGCAGAATTGCGAAATTTGGATCTGGGAAGTTTCTTCATAGTGGATCTCCTTGCTTATTTTTAATAAATATTACACTTGTAGTATTTAAAAGTCAAGGAGAAGATCAGATCCGGACAAGACAGCGCAAAAAAATGACGGGATAAGAATATAATGCTATAATGCATTTATAGATAAACCGGATCATAAAAGGAGTGTCCCTATGCAGTTTTCACATGAATTGATCGTCCCGGAACCGGGTTTCCCTTTTAAGCTTTTTATTTTTGAAGGAAGGAACGGGGATTACCGGAGAGATAAACACTGGCACCGCTCGGCAGAGATCTTTGCAGTGTGCAGCGGAGAACTTGAATTTTATATTGACAACAGGCTGTGGCATTTGACGGAAGGGGAATTCCTGATCGTGAATTCCAATGAGGTGCATTCCGTGGACTCCCCTCTGCCCAATGAGACGATTGTTCTACAGATCCCGCTTGAGATGTTTGAAGACTATTTTACGGGAGAGCAGTTCATCTGGTTCACGCATGAGCCGGGGAAGCGGGACGAGCGGTTCATGGAACTGATGAGAGAGCTGTACCAGATATATGAAGAAAAGGCGTGCGGATATGATATGAAGATGATGAGCATCTTTTATGATATCTTATACTACCTGGTGAGAGATTACCGTCTGACGGAGACAGGGCAGGATTCGGTGCGGAAGAATAAAACGCTGGACAGGCTGTCCCGGATCACTTCATATATGAAAGAAAATTACAGGAACAATCTCAGCCTTGAGAATGTGGCAGGGGAATTCGGGTATTCGCCCACTTATCTGTCGCGCATGTTCCAGAAGTATGCCGGGATTACCTTTAAGGATCATGTGCAGAATATCCGGCTTGAACATGCGGCAAAGGACATTGAAAATGGCGGGTACAGTATTACGGAGGCAGCGATCCGCAATGGGTTTTCAGGCAGCAAGGCGCTTGCGCGGGCGTTCCGGAAGAAGTACGGAATGCTGCCCAGCGAATACAGGGCGGAAATAGAGCGTAAAAACGGCAAAAGATAAGAAATGGGCATTAAAAGGCTAATTATTCGGTCGTAAACCGGCGGATAAGTTGATAAAATGACCTCATAGGTGCATAGAACCATGTGAAGACAGAGAAAGTGAGGTACATACTATGAAAAATATGCCGGAATTAAAGATCGGAGTTGTAGCTGTGAGCAGGGACTGCTTCCCGGAGAGCCTGTCAGTGAACAGAAGAAGGGCGCTGATTGACGCGTATGTGAAGAAATACGGTGAAGGGACTGTCTATGAATGTCCGGTCTGTATCGTGGAGAGCGAGATCCATATGGTGCAGGCGCTGGAGGACATCAAGAGAGAAGGCTGCAATGCGCTTGTGGTATATCTCGGGAACTTCGGGCCGGAGATCTCGGAAACTCTGCTTGCAAAGCATTTCGACGGGCCGAAAATGTTTATCGCGGCAGCAGAAGAGACGCAGAATAATCTGACACAGGGACGGGGCGACGCGTATTGTGGAATGCTCAATGCGAGCTACAATCTGAAGCTCCGCGGCGTGAAAGCATACATACCGGAGTATCCGGTGGGAACCGCAGAAGAGTGCGCAGACATGATTCATGAGTTTGAGCCCATCGCAAGGGCTGTGGTCGGGCTGAACAGCCTGAAGATTATCAGCTTCGGCCCGCGCCCGCTTAATTTCCTCGCATGTAACGCGCCGATCCAGCAGCTTTACAATATCGGCGTTGAGATCGAGGAGAACTCGGAGCTTGACCTTTTTGAGGCGTACAACAAGCATGCAGGGGATGAGAGGATCCCAGGCATTGTAAAAGAGATGGAAGAGGAACTGGGGGCAGGAAACAAGAAACCGGAGATCCTGTCAAAACTGGCTCAGTACGAGATCACGCTCAAGGACTGGGTGGAGGAACACAGAGGATACAGAAAATACGTGGCCATTGCGGGAAAATGCTGGCCGGCATTCCAGACGCAGTTCGGATTCGTTCCGTGCTATGTGAACAGCCGTCTGACCGCCCAGGGGATTCCGGTATCCTGCGAAGTGGATATTTACGGATGCTTAAGCGAGTTTATCGGAACGGTTGTCAGCCAGGACGCTGTGACCCTGCTGGATATCAACAACACGGTTCCCGCAGACATGTATCAAGAGAGTATCCAAGGAAAGTTCCCATATACTCAGAAGGATACATTTATGGGATTCCACTGCGGCAATACGGCATCATCTAAGCTCTCCTTCTGTGAGATGAGATACCAGATGATCATGGCAAGGACGCTCCCGGAGGAAGTGACACAGGGAACGCTCGAGGGCGATATCGTGCCCGGGGATATCACATTTTTCCGTCTGCAGAGCACTTCAGACAATGTGCTCCGCGCGTACGTTGCTCAGGGAGAGGTGCTTCCTGTGGCGACGAAGTCCTTTGGCTCCATCGGCGTGTTCGCAATCCCGGAGATGGGACGTTTTTACCGCCATGTGCTGATCGAGAAGAATTATCCGCATCACGGCGCGGTAGCATTCGGCCACTATGGAAGGGAATTGTTCGAGGTATTCAAGTATATCGGCGTGCCTGTTGAGGAGATCGGATACAATCAGCCAAAAGGCGTGAGATATCCGACGGAGAATCCGTGGGGGTAGGAAGATGCTGTTCATAGGGATTGATCTCGGGACGTCAGCAGTAAAGCTCCTGCTGATGGATGAGAGCGGGAAAATACATAAGATCGTGTCAAAAGAGTATCCGCTGCGTTTTCCTCATCCCGGGTGGTCTGAGCAGGATCCGGAGGATTGGATTTCCCAGACTATGGAGGGGATGAAAGAGCTCCTTTCAGAGTGCGATAAAAGCCAGGTAAAAGGGATCAGTTTCGGCGGCCAGATGCACGGGCTTACAGCGCTGGACGAGACAGACCAGGTGATCCGCCCCGCGATCCTGTGGAATGACGGGCGCACGGGAAAAGAAGTGGAGTATCTGAATAGTGTAATAGGAAAGGAAAAACTTTCTAAATACACTGCAAACATTGCGTTTGCCGGATTTACTGCTCCTAAAATCCTGTGGATGAAGGCAAATGAACCGGAAAACTATTCCAGAATCCGGAAAATCATGCTCCCAAAGGATTATCTGGCGTACCGGCTGTCCGGAGTGTTCAGCACGGATTATTCGGATGCTTCCGGCACGCTTCTTCTGGATGTTGAGCATAAATGCTGGTCAAAAGAGATGATGGATATCTGCGGGCTCAGAGAAGAACAGCTTCCGAAACTGCACGAAAGCTGGGAGGCTGTCGGGACACTGAAACCGGAAGCAGCGTCAGAGCTGGGGCTGTCAGAAGATGTGAAGATCATCGCGGGAGCGGGCGACAATGCCGCTGCCGCGGTAGGGACAGCGACAGTGGGCGGCGGAGCGTGCAACATTTCTCTCGGGACGTCGGGCACATTGTTCATTTCCAGCAGGAAATTCGGAGTGGATGAAAATAACGCGCTGCATTTATTTGCGCATGCGGACGGGAATTATCATCTGATGGGATGCATGCTCAGCGCCGCGTCCTGCAATAAATGGTGGATGGACGAGATCCTGAAAACAAAGGACTATGCGGGAGAGCAGGCGCAGATCGCCGGACTCGGAGAGAACCGGGTGTTCTACCTGCCCTATCTGATGGGAGAACGCTCCCCGCACAATGATCCGGACGCCAGGGCGGCATTTATCGGAATGAGCATGGATACCACGAGAGAAGATATGACGCTGGCTGTGCTGGAAGGCGTTGCCTTCGGCCTGAGGGATTCGCTTGAGGTGGCGCGGAAGATCGGGGCTGATCCCGGGAGGACGAAGATCTGCGGCGGCGGGGCCAAGAGCGCGCTGTGGCGGAAGATCATTACCAATGTGATGAACATGAAGGTGGACATCATTGAGAGCGAGGAAGGTCCCGGATACGGGGCGGCGATTCTCGCGGCGGTCGGCTGCGGAGTCTTTCCGTCCGTGGAGGCAGCAGCAGAAAGTCTGGTAAAAGTTACAGCAACAGAAGAGCCGGATGAGGAACTTGTTAAGAAATACGAAGAGAAGTATCAGAAGTTCAGGAAGCTCTATCCCGCGCTGCGAGGGAAATTTATATAAGGAACATTTATATAATAAGTAAAATGAGATGCCCGGGACCGGTGGACAGCCGGTTCCGGAATTCGTACAGGAAAGGTGTATAAACAGCTGAAAGCGTATATGAAATAAAAAAGCTGAAATAAAAAATAAAAAAATACAAAAAAGTTGTTGACATTTTAGAATGCCTGTAGTATAGTACTTATTGTTCCGGTCAACGGAACACAGGAAATGCGACAGTGGCTCAGTTGGTAGAGTACGACCTTGCCAAGGTCGGGGTCGCGGGTTCGAACCCCGTC
>DXCD01000234.1 GCA_019116185.1 Candidatus Mediterraneibacter stercorigallinarum | reverse complement strand
GCAGTCGGGCTTGTCGGAAGCGCCAGCGAGGATTACAGCGACAGTGTCGCGGCGGGAAATGTCATATCACAGGACCCGGGGAATGGCACAACTGTTGAAAAAGGATCCACAGTCAGCTATGTGGTGAGCCTGGGAGGCAGGACCCAGACCGTGGATGTGCCGGATATACTGAGGTCTTATCCGGATACTGCGGAGCAGCTGCTGTCAGAGGCAGGACTTACCGCGGCTTATGGCGGAGAACAGTACAGTGACTATCCTGCGGGCACAGTCTGCCGAGTGAGCCCTGAGGTAGGCGTGAAAGTGGAAAAAGGAACCACGATCTACTACTGGGTAAGCCTGGGTTCGGAACCGTCCGGAGGCGGCGACCAGAATGGCTCGGAACAAGAGTAGGAAGACTGTTTATAGAACAGGAATCAGAAAGACCAACAGACTATGCAGGGTAAGATTATAAAAGGAATTGCCGGATTCTACTACGTTCACGTAGTAGAATCCGGTGTTTATGAGTGTAAGGCAAAGGGCATCTTCCGCAAAGACGGGTTAAAACCGCTCGTGGGCGATAATGTGGAGATGGAAGTTACCCATGAGAAGGATATGGAAGGTAATATCATGAAGATCCTTCCGAGGAAAAACGAGCTGGTGCGTCCGGCTGTGGCCAATATTGACCAGGCGCTGGTCGTATTTGCGGTGACAAAGCCGAAACCGCATTTTAACCTTCTTGACCGTTTCCTTGTTATGATGGAGACCAAGGAGATCCCGGTGGTGCTCTGTTTTAATAAGGCTGATATTGCAGAAGACCCGGAAATTGCCGCGTTAAAAGAGATTTATGAAGATTGCGGATATCCTCTTTTGTTCACAAGTGCAAAAGAGGAAGAAAATATAGACCTGCTGAAGGAATGCCTTCGGGGAAAGACGACCGCCATTGCAGGTCCGTCAGGAGTAGGAAAGTCATCCTTGATCAACCTTCTTCAGGATGAAGTGAAGATGGAGACCGGAAGCATCAGCCGGAAGATCGAGAGAGGGAAACATACGACCAGACATTCCGAGCTGATCATGCTTGGGGAAGGTTCGTATATCATGGATACTCCGGGATTCAGCTCCCTCTATGTGAATGATATTGAGAAGGAAGATTTGAAATACTGCTTCCCGGAGTTCGCGCCATATGAAGGTCAGTGCCGCTTTAACGAGTGCAGCCATATCCATGAGCCGGGCTGTGCGGTGAAGCAGGCTGTGGAAGAGGGAAAAATACACAGGGTACGGTACGACGATTATACGATGATGTACCATGAATTACAGGAAAGAAAGAGGTATTAGATGATAGAAAATATTTTGGCGCCGTCAATGCTTTCGGCGGATTTCAAGATTCTGGGAGAGCAGTTGAAGCAGACAGAGGAAGCTGGAGCGCAGTATATTCATTTTGACGTGATGGACGGGATCTTTGTCCCGAGCATTTCATTCGGCATGCCCGTGCTCTCATCCGTGAAGGGCGCGACAGACCAGGTGCTTGACGTGCATCTTATGGTGACAGAGCCGGTGCGGTATGTAAAAGAATTCGCATCATGCGGCGCGGATATTATCACCGTGCATCTGGAAGCGTGCGAGGACCTGGCAGCGACCGTGGACGCGATCCACGCGTGCGGAGTGCGGGCCGGGATATCCATTAAGCCGGGGACTCCGGTGGAGGAACTTATTCCCTATTTGGACCAGGCGGACATGTTCCTGATCATGAGCGTGGAACCGGGATTCGGCGGACAGGCGTTCATCCCGGAATCTCTGGAGCGGATCAGACAGCTCAGAGAACTGCTGGATGAAAGAGGGCTTAAGAAGGATCTGGAAGTGGACGGCGGCATCTATCACTCGAATGTGGCAGAAGTGCTGGAAGCAGGAGCAAATGTGATTGTATCCGGCTCGGGAGTATATAAGGGCGATATCAGAAAAAATGTGGCAGAGTTTATGGAGATATTGAAAAATCATGAGTAAACGGACAGTGATCGTAAGCGGCGGGATGCTGGAAAAAGATTTTGTGCTTCCCATAATAAAAAGTGAAGATACGGAATTCGTGATCGGAGTAGACAGAGGTCTGAAATTTCTTTACGATCACGAGATCAAGCCGGATTATATTGTAGGCGATTTTGACAGCGTGCCAAAAGGGCTTGTGGAGTATTACCGGGAGGAGGCGGATGTGCCGATCCGGGAATTCAACCCTGTGAAAGACGCGTCAGATACAGAGATCGCCCTGCGGCTCTGTCTTGGCCTGAACCGGAAGCAGATCTGGGTGCTCGGAGGGACGGGCAACCGCATTGATCATCTCTGGGCAAATATCCAGTGCCTTCAGATCGCGCTGGAGGCGGGCGCTGACGCCCGGATCCTGGACAGCCACAATCAGATCAGGCTTCTGGACCAAGGGATCACTCTGAAGAGGGATGAAGCGTTCGGGAAATATTTTTCCCTGTTCCCGATGGAACTTCCGGTAGATGCGCTTACCATTACAGGGGCAAAATATCCGTTGAAAAATCATTTCCTGAGACCCGATGACAGTCTGTGCGTTAGCAATGAATTTGAAGAGGATGAAGTGACGATCTCATTTTCTTTCGGGAAAGTGATATTGATGGAGACGAGAGATTAAAGAGATAAAAGGAGATAAGATAAATGAAACTGGGAATCGTAGGTTTACCGAATGTTGGAAAGAGCACATTGTTTAACTCGCTGACAAAGGCAGGGGCAGAGTCAGCGAACTATCCGTTCTGTACCATTGACCCGAACGTGGGAGTCGTGACAGTGCCGGATAAGAGGCTGGATGTGCTTGGAGAGATGTACCATACCAAGAAGATCATCCCTGCTGCAATCGAGTTTGTGGATATCGCAGGTCTTGTAAAAGGCGCGTCCAAAGGAGAAGGGCTGGGAAATCAGTTCCTTGCCAATATCCGCGAGGTGGATGCCATTGTACATGTGGTGAGATGTTTTGAGAACAGCAATATCGTGCATGTGGACGGAAGCATTGATCCTCTGCGCGATATCGAGACGATCAACCTGGAGCTGATCTTCTCTGACCTGGAGATCCTGGAGAGAAGGATTGCCAAGACAGTGAAGCTCTCGCGCAATGACAAGACTGCTGCAAAAGAGCTGGATCTGCTAAACCGTGTGAAAGCACATCTTGAGGATAATAAGATGGCAAAGAGCTTTGTCACGGATGATGAAGACGAGCAGGCATGGCTGGCGGGATATAACCTGCTGACCGCGAAACCGGTGATCTTCGCGGCAAATGTGTCTGAGGATGACCTGGCGGATGACGGCGCGTCCAACGCGGGCGTACAGGCGGTCCGTGAGTATGCTGCCCGGGAGGACTGTGAAGTGTTCGTCGTGTGCGCAGAGATCGAAGAGGAGATCGCGCAGCTTGACGATGAGGAGAAGAAGATGTTCCTGGATGATCTGGGGCTTGAGGAGTCCGGGCTTGAGAAACTGATCAAGGCAAGCTACCATCTGCTGGGACTGATCAGCTATCTGACCGCAGGCGAGCCGGAAGTGCGCGCGTGGACAATCAAACGCGGGACAAAGGCGCCCCAGGCGGCAGGCAAGATCCACACGGATTTCGAGAGAGGATTTATCCGCGCCGAGGTGGTCAGCTATGACGACCTGATGGCATGCGGATCCCACACCGCGGCGAAAGAGAAAGGCCTGGTACGGCTGGAAGGAAAAGACTATGTCGTACAGGATGGAGATATCATGCTGTTCAGGTTCAATGTATAGGAACCAGTTCAGCCACGCTATGCGCGCGTCTAACGGAATGGCGAGGGGATACGAAAGGGCAAGTAGCCAGTAAGGAGTATGGAAATGCATTATGACATCAGTTTTCCCAATCTTGGCATCAGCCTGGACGATGTGGGGAAGAGTATTGACGTTTTTGGATTTGAAATTGCATATTACGGGATCATTATCGGGGCTGCCATCCTGATCGGCTTTCTGATCGCCACACATGAGGCGAAACGGACGAGGCAGAACCCGGAAGATTATCTGGATATGGGGATCGTTGGCGTGATCATTGGAATCGCCGGGGCAAGACTGTACTATGTGATCTTCTCCTGGGATATGTACAAGGATAATCTGCTGGATATCTTTAATCTGAGGGAAGGCGGGCTGGCGATCTACGGCGGAGTGATCGGCGCGGTGATCGCGGTCTTCATCCTTGCAAGGGTGAAGCGCCTGTCGCCTTTTCAGATCTTTGATACCGTAGCTCTGGCGATCTTAAACGGACAGATGCTGGGGCGCTGGGGCAATTTCTTCAACAGAGAGGCTTTCGGCGAATACACGGACAGCCTGTTTGCCATGCGGCTTCCTCTGGATGCGGTACGCTCCGGAGATGTCACAGAGGCCATGCGTCAGCATATCGAGACCATTGGCGGCGTTGAGTATATTCAGGTGCACCCGACATTTCTGTATGAATCTGTGTGGTGCGCTGTCCTGCTTATCATCCTGGCGCTTTACAGAAAGCATAAGAAATACGAAGGCGAGCTCTTCCTTCTGTACATTTTCGGATATGCGCTTGGGAGAGTGTGGATCGAGGGGCTGCGTACGGACCAGCTTCTCCTTCCGGGGGTCGGGCTTCCTGTATCACAGCTTCTTGCCGGAATTATTGTACTGGCCGCGGGTGCGGCGCTTCTGTATCTGCGGAAACATCACAAAAAGATGCCGCTGCTAAAGAGCGGAAAAGTCTACGAGCCCATGCCGGATAAGATCGAAGGCAGCAAACCGCCCAGAAAGAAAGACCGGATCTTTAAATTTAAAGAAAAGTAAAAGATATCAATAAATAAAACGCGGAAGTATCAGACGATGCTCCCGCGTTTTTTTAGCTGCCTTTGAATGCTTAATATTCTTTATCCGATTCTGCTTAATAAATGATCTCCACCACGTCTTCGATCCGGCATTCCAGTATCTGACACAGTACTGCAAGAGTCGCGATGTTTACATTATCTCCGCGTTTCAGATGGTAGAGCGTGCCCTTGTTGAAATTGTAGGTATTGATCAGTTTGTAGGTTGAGATCCCTTTTCCTTTCATCGTAGCCCAAAGGGGCTCATAGGAAAAGGAGGGAATCTGCCCTTATACTCTGAAAAAAGGAGACCCGCAGATTAGCGCTTATGATGTATGGCATTTATATCAGCCGGTAAGCCGGTAACTGGATTTGCCCCAGCAAGCCGAAAACATGATATAAATGGATAATATATTGTATATATATTGAATAATTTTGCGATTTAGGATAATATATTATCTATGAATGATAAATTTATTTTCAACAAAAAGACACCAAAAGAAATCGACAGGGACATCGCCGGGCGCATCCGAAGTATCCGTCGCAGACGGAAAATATCACAGAAAAGATTGAGCGAAAAATCGGGAGTAAGCTTAGGGTCTGTGAAGCGGTTTGAAAGCAGTGGGGAGATATCTTTGATCTCACTTACCAAAATTGCTGTGGCGCTGGAA
>DXCD01000233.1 GCA_019116185.1 Candidatus Mediterraneibacter stercorigallinarum | reverse complement strand
GTGACATTCGTGTCGTGTGGGTTCAAGTCCCATCTTCCGCATTAAACAAAAAACAGGGATCCCGGAAACATTATTGTTTCCGGGATTTTTCTATGCATACGTTTAGAAAGCGGGAGACAAAAGGACGAACTGTATAGTATTATAAATACATAAGGAGGGGGTGCAATGAACCGGAAAGAGGCATACAGGATTGTCGCCAAAGCGGCGGTAAGCTACGCGATAAAGAAGCGTCCGTACACGACGGCGTGGATAACAATATGCACGGCGGCCGGAATATATATTGGCATAACGGAGCAGAGTGTATCGATGATGATTAACGGGATTTTTACCGGACTGCTTCCGGGCATCGTAAAATGCGCCGGACGTATACTTCTGAGTTTGGACAGCTGGGAACGGCTGAAATTCAGTAAAGAAAAAGAGCGAAAAAGAGAGAGGTTCGTGGAATACCTGAAAGAATATGCTGAAAAAGCAGTAAAGGATAAGTGACAAGGACCGCCGCCGGGAGGAGACGGTTTTCATTCTTTTTCATTTGGAATTGTAAGAGTTTTTCTTCCTGTCAGTTCATCAAGCGATACTCCGAAATAATCTGCGATTTTTATAAGTGCCGTGATGTCAGGAAGAGTGACTCCACATTCATAGGCGGAAAGAGTCTGCCTGCCAATGTTCAGTTCTGAAGCGAGCGCAGCCTGCTTGATCTCTTCCTGCCTGCGCAGTCTTTTGATGTTTTCCCCGATTATGTTTTTCATATAGCAGTTTTCTGCCTGTCCTTGATTACACCATTTCTATTCTATCATGATTTATTCATTATAAAATCTGATATCTAATATATGAGTATGCTTTTACGCAGAGATAAGATCTGGTTATTTGTAATGTGTTTTTGCACCTTTGTTTTGGTGCAGAAACTGATATCCTAAATATGAGTGCCACGATACATTGCATTTGGATAGCACTTCCGGTTGTTTAAGATAAAATAAATGTAAAATACTAAAGGGTGTGAAGTACATTGGATAACCGGGTAAGAGAGCTGCGCCATGAGAAAGGTTTGAGGCAGGTAGATCTTGCTGGAAAGATCAATGTTTCCCAGCAGACAATCAGCCGGATTGAAAATGGAATGAATTCCCTTCCGGCAGATATTCTGATTCATTTGTCAAGATTTTTCCATGTATCAGCGGATTACATATTAAAATTATCCGATACAAGAGTTACCGAAGAGAGCCGTATTGAGATAGAAAGAAAAATAGAGAGAGGACAGGATTTCTTTATAGCTTTTGAGAAGCTGAACAGCACCAATCAGGAACTGATCGGTTGTCTGATGCGGCAGCTTGGAGAACAGCAGAAAGAGAATAAATAAAAGGATGAAAAAAGAAAGAATCTTTTGTGGATTTTTTCTTTTTTTTATGCATTGTATGGTATAATTACAATAATTTAGAAAAAGCAGTCAATAATATCAGAATAAGGAAGATGGAGGAAAGTTTATGTTAGAAAAAGTTGATCTCACAAAAAAATTATCTAAAGAAGAATATAAGGAAAAGATGCCGCAGCTGGAAGCGAAGCTCGGACGTCTGCAGAGAGAGTGCAAGTCTCTGGGCATCCCGATCATGATCGTGTTCGAAGGGTTTGGCGCATCAGGGAAAGGGATTCAGATCGGCCGTCTCATCCAGAGCATGGACCCGAGAGGTTTTGAGGTGCACCCGATCAAGAATGAGACAGAGGAAGAACGGATGCATCCTTTTATGTGGCGGTTCTGGACAAAAACGCCTTCAAAAGGCAGAATCGCGATCTTTGACGGAAGCTGGTACCGGCGGGTGCTTATCGACCGGTTTGAAAAAAGAACCAAAAACAAGGAACTGGCAGATGCATTTCATTCTATCAATTCTTTTGAGGAACAGCTTGCCGAAGACGGCACTCTGATCATCAAGCTTCTGCTTGATATTGATAAAAAGGAGCAGAAAAAGCGGTTCGAGAAGCTGGAAAAGAACAAAGAGACAGCATGGAGAGTGACTCAGGGCGACAAGGAGCGTAATGTCCATTACGATGAGTATGCTGCAATGATAGAGGACATGCTTTTTAAGACGGACACAGATTATGCGCCGTGGACGATCATTGAGTCCATGGACAAAAGGTTTGCTACGCTCAAGATCTATACGACCGTGATCAAAGCCATGGCAGATCAGATCGAAAAGGTACAGAAGGAGAAGACAGAAGGGACGGCAGGCAAAACAGAAGGTGAAATGGCAGAAATTGCCCGTGAAGCGGACGAGGAAATGAAAGAACTCCAGGTATCCATCCTTTCGAAAGCAGATCTGTCGCTTCATTATACAAAGGAAGAGTACAAAGAAAAATTGGACAAGCTCCAGAAGAAGATGGAAAAACTCCACGGCGAGCTGTACCGCAGGAGAATACCGGTGGTCCTCGGATTCGAGGGCTGGGATGCAGGCGGAAAGGGCGGCGCGATCAAGCGGCTGACAGAGCGGATGGACGCCCGCGGGTATGTGGTGAATCCTACGGCATCGCCCAATGATATTGAGAAAGCTCATCATTATCTGTGGAGATTCTGGAGGGCAATGCCCAAAGACGGACACGTGGCAATCTTTGACCGCACATGGTACGGGCGTGTCATGGTAGAACGGATCGAGGGCTTCTGTACAACGGAAGAGTGGAAACGTGCTTATAAAGAGATCAATGATATGGAAAAGGATCTCTCTGATGCAGGCGCGATCGTGATCAAATTCTGGATGCACATTGACAAGGACGAACAGGAAAGGCGCTTCAAGGAGCGGCAGGAAAATCCGGAAAAGCAGTGGAAGATCACGGATGAAGACTGGCGGAACAGAGAAAAATGGGATCAGTACGAGGATGCGGTCAATGAGATGTTGATGCGTACATCCACGGATTATGCGCCCTGGGTCGTTGTAGAAGGAAATGATAAATATTATGCAAGGATCAAGGTGCTCAGGACAGTCGCGGAGGCGATTGAAGCGCGGCTGAAAGAAGAGTAACGCGGATTTTACGGTGTGCCCTGAAAGAGGAGGAGAAAAATGGCGATGACGATCAGAGAGCAGCTTGAAGAGCGCGAACTCAAATACTTAAGTCCATATGCGGCGTTGAGCGGGAATTCAAAAGGCAGGATGAGGGATGAACCGCAGTGTGACATACGTCCTGTATTCCAGAGAGACCGGGACAGGATCCTGCACTGCAAGGCGTTCCGCCGCCTGAAACAGAAGACACAGGTATTTCTTCTCCCCAAAGGGGATCACTACAGGACAAGGCTGACGCATACCCTGGAGGTGTCCCAGAATGCGAGGACCATCGCAAAGGCTCTGCGTCTGAATGAGGACCTTGTGGAAGCGATCGCCCTGGGACATGACCTGGGGCATACGCCTTTCGGACATGCAGGGGAGCGGGCACTGAATACGGTCTATCATTTTTCGCATCATAAGCAGAGCCTGCGGGTGGTGGACTGTATTGAGAAGAACGGAAGAGGGCTGAATCTGACATGGGAAGTGCGCGACGGCATCTTAAACCATCAGACAGCAGGGCGCCCCCACACTCTTGAGGGATGGGTGGTGCGCCTTTCCGACAAGCTTGCTTATATCTATCACGACATGGATGACGCGATCCGGGGCGGGATACTCACCGAGGATGATATCCCGGCGGATATCAGGTCAGTGCTCGGCAATTCCTGCAAGGAGCGGCTGAACAGGCTGATCCACGACGTGGTGACGAACAGCATGGACCGCCCTGAGATCCGTATGTCCCCTGTTGTGGAGAAGGCGATGACAGATCTGCGCGCCTTTATGTTTGAGAATGTTTATCTGAATCCGAAGGCAAAAGGCGAGGAAGATAAGGCGGTACATATGATCGAGCAGCTGTTTGAATATTATATGAAACACCCGGGGGCTCTTCCGCAGCAGTTTAAAGACGCGCTGGAAAATTCAGACAGCAGCCGGGAACAGATCGTCTGCGATTATATTGCGGGAATGACCGACCCCTATGCGGTGAAGAAATTCCAGGATTATTTTGTGCCGGAGGCGTGGAAAATCTAAAATAATGAAAAATTTAAAAAAATAAAGGAAAGTAAAAACTTTTGTCGAATATATAATATAGGGTATTCTTTATGGAGGGCAGGCATGTACTATTCGGAAGAGCTGATCGAAGAGATAAGGACAAGAAATGATATAGTAGATGTGATATCCGGCTATGTCCGGCTGCAGAAAAAGGGCAGTTCCTATTTTGGGCTGTGTCCGTTCCACAATGAGAAATCGCCGTCATTTTCTGTGAGCAGGCAGAAGCAGATGTATTACTGTTTTGGCTGCGGGGCAGGGGGCAATGTGTATACATTCCTTATGGAATATGAGAATTTTTCATTTGTGGAAGCGGTAAAATTTCTGGCGGACAGAGCGGGGATCGAGCTTCCGGAGGTGGAATATTCAAAAGAGGCGAAGGCAAAAGCGGATCTGAAAACATCGATCCTGGAGGTGAATAAAACAGCTGCAAAATATTTTTATGCGCAGCTGAAATCTGAGAGAGGGACGCAGGCTTATACATATTTAAAAGACAGAGGTTTGTCGGATGAGACGATCACTGCATTTGGCCTGGGGTACTCGAACAAGTACAGTGACGACCTGTACAAATACCTCCGCGGGAAAGGATACAGCGAGGATTTGATCCGGCAGGCGGGGCTGGTAAATACGGATGAGCGTCAGGGCGTGTATGACAAGTTCTGGAACAGAGTCATATTCCCGATCATGGATGTGAACAGCCGTGTCATTGGCTTCGGAGGCCGTGTCATGGGCGACGCCAAACCGAAATACCTGAATTCTCCTGAGACGCCGGTCTTTGACAAGAGCCGGAACCTGTACGGGCTGAACCGCGCCAGGACGTCGAGGAAGCCGTATTTCCTTTTGTGCGAGGGGTATATGGACGTGATCTCGCTTCATCAGGCAGGGTTCACAAACGCAGTGGCATCGCTTGGAACAGCCCTGACACCGGGGCATGCATCGCTGATCAAGAGGTATGTGCAGGAAGTCTATCTGACATATGACAGTGATGACGCGGGAACGCGCGCCGCGCTGCGGGCAGTCCCGATATTGAGAGAAGCGGGCATATCTGCAAAAGTAGTCCGCATGGATCCGTATAAGGATCCGGATGAATTTATCAAAAATCTGGGCGCGGAGGAGTATGAAAAGCGGATCCAGAACGCAAGGAACGGCTTCATGTTCAGCCTGGAAATGCTTGAGCGGGAGTATGATATGGCGTCCCCGGAAGGGAAGACGGAATTCTTCCGCGAGGCGGCAAGACGGCTGCTTAATTTTGAGGACGAGCTTGAGAGAAACAATTACATAGAGGCTGTGTCTTCGGCGTACAAGGTCAGCAGAGAGAGTCTGGAGAAACTGGTAACAAAGACCGCGGTGAGCGCGGGAATGGCGAGACCTGTAAGCCGGCCGAAACGGGCGGAAGGCACTGCGAAGCCGAAAGAGGACGGTATTTTAACGTCCCAGAAAGCGCTTCTTACGTGGATGATCGAGGATGAAAGACTGTACGGCAAGATCAGCAGGTACATAAGCCCTGATGATTTTACCGGGGGGATCTACCGGACGGTCGCAGAACTTTTATATGAGCAGCATGAGAATGGCGGGCTGAACCCGGCGAAGATACTGGATCATTTCACTGAGGAGGAAGAACACAGAGAGGCGGCGGCTCTCTTCCACACGAAGATCAGGCAGCTGAAGACAAAGGAAGAAGAGGAGCAGGCGCTGAAAGATATTATATTGAGGGTGAAGGCGCACAGCATCGATGTGAAGACGATGGAGCTGGATCCCACGGATATGGCGGGACTTCAGCATCTGATGGAAGAGAAGCGCAAGCTGGAGGACCTGAGGGTACTGCATATTTCTATTGATTAAGGATAAAATAAAACAAGATAGCCTGCGCTCGCGCGCCGGCAGGGA
>DXCD01000232.1 GCA_019116185.1 Candidatus Mediterraneibacter stercorigallinarum | reverse complement strand
TTAAAGTATTCATTTATCTTTTCCTCCAATCACTGAATCACGCTTAGCAGCCTTCAACTTTGTATAACAAAGAGGTTTTGTTAAGTGTATTTTCTTGCTACACCTATACTATAGCACCGTTGTCAAGAGGGGGAGAAAAAGTGCGAAGAACCGTGGTTGACGCGTTTTCTCATGAAAGATATAATGGAAAAAGGAAATTTAAGGAGGGCTTTTTATATATGAAACTTATGATCGCATCTGATATACACGGCTCTGCATTGTACTGCAGACAGATGCTTGAGGCATATAGGAGAGAAGGGGCGGACAGGCTTCTGCTTCTGGGGGATATCCTGTATCATGGCCCGAGGAATGACCTGCCGGGAGGCTATGCGCCCAAAGAGGTCATTGCAATGCTGAATCCCATGAAAGAACATCTGCTCTGCGTGAGGGGCAACTGCGATACAGAGGTGGACCAGATGGTGCTGGACTTTCCGGTTATGGCGGAATACTGCCTTCTGGAGCTGCCGCGCACGGGCACAGTATTTGTTACCCATGGGCATGTTTACAATCCGCATCAGCTCCCGCCGCTGAAACAGGGGGACATCCTTTTGAACGGACATACCCACGTCCCTGCCTGCGAGGAGATCATGGATATGGAGGGAAGGACATACCGGTATCTGAACCCGGGTTCTGTATCCATACCGAAAGAAGGTTCAGCTCACAGCTATATGATCTGGGAGGACGGAGCGTTTACCTGGAAAAATCTTGAGGGGGAGGACTACATGACATGGAAGACAGATTCGCGCTGCTGATCGATGCGGACAATGTGTCGGCAAAATATATCAAGCCCATACTGGATGAGCTGTCCAAGTACGGTAATGTGACATATAAGAGGATCTACGGGGACTGGACGAAGACGAACAACGCGAGCTGGAAGGAAGAGCTTCTGCAGAATTCTATTACACCGATCCAGCAGTTCAGCTACACTACGGGGAAAAATGCCACGGATTCGGCGATGATCATCGACGCTATGGACATGCTTTATACGAGCGAGCTGGAAGGCTTCTGCCTGGTATCCAGTGACAGTGATTTTACGAAGCTGGCGAGCCGGCTGAGGGAGAGCGGGAAGACAGTGATCGGTATGGGGGAAGATAAGACTCCGTCTCCGTTCCGCAAGGCGTGCGACATTTTTACCGTGCTGGAGCTCCTGTTGGAAGATAATACGGATAAGGATGAGAAGGAAGAAAAGGGCACAGCCCATCAGCATCATGCAAAAGAACGGAAGAAAGAGATTGCCGCGTCCAAGGAGCAGATTGAAGAGGCAGTGGTCAAGATCATTACAGAAAATCAGAATAATGACCGCGAGACCGGATTGGGTGAAGTCGGCAGCCGCCTGGTCAAGCTGTACCCTGACTTTGACGTGCGGCGTTATGGTTACAGCCTGCTGTCAAAGTTCCTTGAGACACTGCCGAAATTAAAACTTATTCAGGAGGGAACGAAGGTTTCTGTCACTCTCTATGAGGATAAGAGCAGGCAGGAGATGGTTGAGGAATACATTCTCCGGCAGATAAAGGCGAACGGGAGATACGGGATCTCGCTCGGGTCGCTGGGGAACCGGATCAGGGCAAGGTTCGGGAACTTTAAGGTCCGGGACTATGGATTTTCACAGTTCAAGCAGTATATCCAGAGTTTCCCGAATGTGGAGATCGTGGAAGACGGTGAGAGGACAAGAGCCGTGTATATGAGCGAAGAATAAGAAGAACAAATATTGGAAATGCGAGACAGCTGCATCGGCGCTCTGCTTCCGGAAGGGAGCACAGCCGGTGCGGCTGTCTTTTTGCGCAATAGTGACAAAAGAGAGGGATCCAATAGTAAAGTTTTTGTAAATTCAGGTGTCTTGTCACATGTAAATACAGGTGCTATAATGAGCACCATGGGCTGAGACCGGAGAACAGGAAATGGAACTGCGAGTTCGGAAAACTCCGGGAGAACAGTGAGAAAAAGAGGTGTACATATGACAGTCAGAGATGAGATCGAACAGTTGAAACAGGAGAAAAATGCAGTGATCCTTGCGCATTATTACGTGCCCCCGGAAGTGCAGGAAATCGCAGATTATATAGGGGATTCTTTTTATCTGAGCAAAGCCGCGGCAGGGCTTGGGCAGCAGACCATCGTGTTCTGCGGCGTGTCCTTCATGGGAGAGAGCGCGAAGATCCTGAATCCGGAGAAGAAGGTGCTCATGCCGGACGCGCGGGCGGACTGCGCTATGGCGCACATGGCGGATGCGGAGACGATCCGGCGTATGAGGGAAGAGTATGAGGATCTGGCTGTTGTCTGCTATATTAATTCCACTGCGGAGCTGAAACGGCATTCGGATGTATGTGTTACTTCTGCCAATGCAGTGGGCATTGTGAAAGCGCTGCCGAACAGGAATATTTTCTTTATCCCGGACAGGAATCTGGCGCGGTTCGTGGCAGAGCAGGTGCCGGAGAAGCATGTTATCTTTAATGAAGGATTCTGTCCGGTCCATGAGCAGATGTCCCTGGTTGAGGTCGAGAACGCAAAAGCCGCGCATCCTGACGCAGAAGTACTTACCCACCCGGAATGTCCGGAAAAACTCTGCCGGATGTCAGATTATGTGGGGAGCACCTCGGGCATTATTCAGTATGCAGGCAGGAGCAGCGCGCGTGAATTTATCGTCTGCACAGAAAACGGCGTAAGATATGAACTGGAAAAAAGGTATCCGGAGAAGCGGTTTTATTTTACGGATACAGAACCTGTGTGCCGGGATATGAAGACGGTCACTCTTGAGAAGGTGCTTCATGTGCTGAAGACCGGAGAGAATGAAGTGACGGTGAGCGATCTTGTCCGCAAAGAGGCAAAGAAGGCTCTGGAACGGATGCTTGAGCTGGCCAGGTAAACAAGCCGGCAGGTATAGAAGAAAAGAGGCAGAACAGAAATGGGAACAGCAGAAAGAGAAGAATATGCAGACGTGGTGATCGTGGGCACCGGGGTGGCAGGGCTTTACAGCGCCCTGAATCTGCCCCGGGACAAAAGGATCATCATGATCACAAAATCAGATGTGGAGAGCAGTGATTCATTTCTCGCCCAGGGCGGTATCTGTGTCCTCAGAAATGAAGCGGATTATGACAGCTATTTTGAAGACACGATGCGGGCCGGGCATTATGAGAACCGGAAGGAATCCGTGGATATTATGATCCGCAGCTCCCAGGCGGTAATAGGGGATCTGATCGGATACGGCGTGGAGTTTCAGAGGGCGGCGGAGCAGCCGGCAGAAGGAAATCCGGCCGCGGCCGCCGTGCATCCGGATGAGGCTGCCGGACATCCGGCGGGTCAGCAGGTATCCGGGGATACAGATCAGGATACGGAAAAAGAAGGGCTGCTGAAGGGATATGCGTTTACAAGGGAAGGCGCCCATTCCAGGCCGAGAATACTTTTCCACGAGGACATTACAGGAAAAGAAATCACCAGCAGGCTCCTTGCACGGGTGCGTGAGCTTGATCACGTGGAGATCTGGGAGTACACTGCAATGACAGACATCATTGTCAGGGATGGAAAATGCACGGGGATCATTGCCCAAAAAGTCGGAAAAGACGGTCAGCCGACAGACGGAAGGGCAGCGGCCGGCACTACAGCGGACAGAGACAGCGCTGTACAGGCAGGCGGGACGATCAAGATCTATGCGAAGGATACCATTCTTGCCAGCGGCGGGATCGGCGGCAGATATAAGCATTCTACCAATTTCCCGCATCTGACGGGGGACGCGCTGGTGATCGCGAAGAAGCACGGCGTCCGTCTGGAACATCTGGACTATGTGCAGATTCATCCTACTACATTGTATTCCAGGAAGCCGGGACGGAGATTCCTGATCTCGGAGTCTGTCCGGGGAGAGGGCGCGGTCCTTCTCAATAAGAACGGAGAGCGGTTTGTCAACGAACTGCTCCCCCGCGACGTGGTGACCGCGGCGATCCGGGAACAGATGGAAAAAGACGGAACAGACCATGTGTGGCTGTCCATGAAGGATATAGAGAAAGAAAAGATCCTGAAGCATTTCCCGAATATCTATCAGCACTGTCTGGAAGAAGGGTTCGACGTCACAAAAGAGGCGATCCCCGTAGTGCCCGCTCAGCATTATTTCATGGGCGGCATCTGGGTGGACAGCGACAGCAGGACCTCCATGGAGCATCTGTACGCGGCAGGAGAGACGAGCTGCAACGGCGTGCACGGGGCGAACCGGCTGGCAAGCAATTCACTCCTGGAGAGCCTTGTGTTCGCGGGACGGGCGGCTGATAAGATCTGCAAAGACAGAGGATGGATAAGTGAGGATACGCGCGGACAGTCGGGGAAACAGTTCCGGAGACAGGGAAAAACGGACACAGAATATATGGAAACATCGGATGATACACGGGAAAGGGAGGATATAGCATGAATCAGATTACAATGACGCTCCAGGCGGATCATCTGATCCTGGAGGCGCTGAAGGAAGATATTTCAAGCGAGGATGTAAGCACGAACGCAGTGATGAAGGAGGCGGTCAGAGGACAGGTGGATCTGATCTGCAAGGAAGACGGCGTGATTGCCGGGCTTGATGTGTTCCAAAGAGTATTTCAGCTTCTTGACGGGGAGACGGAGGCAGAGTTCTATTGCAAAGATGGAGATGAAGTGAAAAAGGGCCAGCTCATGGGCAGGGTTATGGGCGATATCCGGATCCTTCTTTCTGGAGAGAGAGTGGCGCTGAACTATCTTCAGAGAATGAGCGGGATCGCGACCTATACCCGCTCTGTGGCAAAGCTTTTGGAAGGAACCGGCACAAAGCTTCTGGATACCAGAAAGACAACGCCCAATATGCGGATCTTCGAGAAGTATGCAGTGCGTGTGGGCGGCGGGTATAATCACAGATATAATCTGTCCGACGGTGTCCTGCTGAAAGATAATCATATCGGGGCAGCAGGCGGAGTCGCCCGGGCGGTCAGGATGGCAAAAGAGTATGCTCCTTTTGTGAGGAAGATTGAGATCGAGGTCGAGAATCTTGACATGGTCCGGGAGGCTGTGGAGGCAGGAGCGGATATCATTATGCTTGACAATATGTCCCCGGAAGAGATGAGAGAAGCAGCCCGCATCATTGACGGGCGCGCGCAGACCGAGTGCTCGGGTAATGTGACGAAAGAGAATATCGCCGGGCTGGCAGAGATCGGGGTGGATTATATTTCAAGCGGGGCGCTGACACATTCTGCTCCGATACTTGACATTTCCATGAAAAACCTTCATGCTGTATAACAGAATGAGACATGAGGCGGAAGTAAGCGGCCTATGCATTTGTATATTAGAAGGAGGAAGACGGATGACAGGCGCTGAGAGAAGAGAAGCGATCATAGAGCAGATCAGGGAGAGCGCGGTCCCTGTGTCAGGGAAGAAGCTGGCAGAGTCGTATGATGTGAGCCGCCAGGTGATCGTGCAGGATATTGCGCTGATCCGCGCGGCAGGGCATGACATCCTCTCCACCAACAGAGGATATATTATCAATGAGCCTCACTCTGTGGCGCGGGTCTTTAAGGTGAAACACACAGACGAGCAGGTGGAGGAAGAGCTGAACTCCATCGTAGATCTGGGAGGCCGTGTGCGCAATGTGATGGTCAGCCACAGAGTGTACGGACATCTGGAGGCAGAATTAAACATCAGCTCCAGGCGCAGGGTGACGGAATTTCTCAGGGATCTGGAGAGCGGGAAATCCAGCCCGCTTAAAAACATTACTTCAGGATACCATTATCATACCGTGGAGGCGGACAGCGAGGAGACGCTGGATATGATCGGGGAAATGCTGGAGGAGAAAGGATTTCTCGTAGAGGAGAACAGAGAAAGAGCATAGGGGTTTGAGTATCTAAAGGAATGAGACACTGTCAGCGGCAGATATATAAGCCGGGGATGGTGTCTTTTTCTTGCACCGGGAATACTTTTGTTTTACAATGGTGTAAAAATACAGGCTGGTCAGTATACAGCCGGAATGGAGTTTGATTTTTATGGAGGAGATTTCACGGTTATTGACGGAAATCCTGAATATAGATTTCATCCGCGCGGTCATTAGTAATCCGCGGGACAAGACGGGCATAATAAAGATAAAGGCACGTCCCCTTGAAAAGAAAGGGGAGCTGTTCTTTCAACTGGAATCCTTTACCAGGACGCAGGCGTTCCATGAGAACCTGTCAGGGACAGATGCATGCCGGAGGCTCACGGAATACATGGGGCAGTTCGGACAGATGCAGATCGAGACCGTACAGGAGGAGTGTACGGTGCTGGTGAGCAAAAAAGGGAAGGTGACAATTAAACGGAAACGGAGACAGAAAGCGGCGGCGCCCGCGGACCGCTCCCACAACAGGAAGAAGCATTATATTCTGGAAGAAGGGATACCGGTTCCGTTTCTGCAGGACCTGGGGGTCATGACGGAAGAGGGGAAGATCGTGCGGACAAAGACAGACAAGTTCCGCCAGATCAACCGTTTCCTGGAATTTGTCGAAGATATCCTGCCCAGGCTTGATAAAGGCCGGGAGCTTACGATCCTTGACTTTGGATGCGGGAAATCATATCTCACATTCGCCATGTACTATTATCTGCATGATCTTAAGGGATATGACATACGTATTATCGGACTGGACCTGAAGAGTGAGGTCATCGCGCACTGCGGGAAGCTGGCGAAGAAGTATGGCTATGAGAAGCTGACCTTCCTGGAAGGTGATATCGCGGATTATGACGGTGTGGATCAGGTAGACATGGTGGTCACGCTTCATGCCTGCGATACGGCGACAGACTATGCGCTGGCAAAGGCAGTGGGCTGGGGCGCGGAGGTGATCCTTTCTGTCCCGTGCTGCCAGCATGAGCTGAATGCCCAGTTTGCAGAAGACCGGGAACAGACGAAGGAGCAGACAGAACGTGAATCCTGTCTGGCGCCGGTTATGGATTACGGGCTTTTGCGGGAGCGGTTTGCTGCTCTTGCCACTGACGGCCTCCGGGCAAAATATCTGGAGAGCGTGGGGTATGAGACGCAGGTGCTTGAGTTTATTGACATGGAGCACACGCCGAAGAATATTTTGATCAGGGCGGTTAAAAGTGGAAAAGAAAATGAAAAAGCAGCTGAAGAAATAAAAAAATGTATACAATTTCTGGGAGTCAGCCCTACACTGGGGCGGCTGCTCGGAAATAAAGGGGAGAACAGCTAAGAATGAAAAGAAGGCTAATCAAAGCAGGGGTGCTGGTGATCATATTTGCCGCGGCGCTTGTGATCAGCAGCCTGGTCATAAACAGGGGAACAGAAGACGAGATTGTAGATATGGGGGCTCCGACAATTCCAAGGATATCATTCCTTGTGAACGGGAACCAGGTTAATCCGCTCTCCGGATACGTGAAGGATATGGAGATCCCGGCAATGCGGGATACCATTACTCCGCTGGGCGAGGACGGAACTCTGTCCATGAACCTGGAAGAAGGCAGCAGCACGGTCAGCGGAATCCGGTATGAAGTATACTCTTTGGACGGCGAAGAGAAGTATAAAGAAGGTGAGGCGGAACTGCCGGCAGAGGGGGAGGCGGCAGTACTTCAGCTGGGAAATATACTTACCGAGCCGCTTCAGGAGGCGGTGCTCAAAGTGATACTTGAAACAAATGATGACCGTTCGGTCAGTTATTACACGAGGATCATAAGGCCAGATGATCTGGCGGTGACAGAGTGTCTTGCTTTTGCGCAGGATTTCCAGGCAAAGGCCCTGGCAGGCGATGAATCCGCGGAGCTCGGTGTTTATCTGGAGCCCGGAGAAGAAAGCGATAATACAACTTACCAGACGGTGAATATTCATTCAGATATCACCCATATCCTGTGGGGGGATCTGCAGCCCCAGGTGCTTGGGGATGTAGTGTGGGAGATTAAAGAGAGTAATTCTGTATATACCTCTCTGCTGGCAGAATATCAGACCGCGTGCACGGACGACAGCGGGGAAACCGGAGTATATAATGTAAGTGAATTTTTCCGCATCAGGTATGTGGAAGGAACGGTCTATATGCTGGATTACAACCGGGAACTGGAAAAAGTCTTTGACGGAAGCAGCCAGGCATTTGGCAGAAACGGCATCCAGTTCGGGATCGTTCCTGACGAGATGCAGTATGAGACGAATGAAGAGGGCACGATCGCTGCCTTTGTACAGGGGCGTAATCTCTGGCTCTATGAGACAGAAGATGCTAAGCTGGTCAAAGTGTTCAGCTTTTCCGACCAGGAAGGAGCGGACGTGCGGAGCCGGAACCGGGATCATACCGTCCGCATCATAAGCATGGATAACAACGGCAGTATAGCGTTTGCAGTCTATGGATATATGAACCGCGGCATCCATGAGGGTGAAGTAGGCGCGGCCATCTATTATTTTGACAGACAAGATCTGACAGTTGAAGAAAAGGCATTTATTTCCAGCACAAAGTCTGCCCCCATCGCGGAAGAAGAGCTGGGCAAGATGGTGTACTATTCACAGGGACAGGATATGCTCTATGTCCTTACCGGTGGAACACTGTATCAGATCGATCTGGAACAGGGAGAGCAGACTGTGCTGGCAGAAGGGCTGGAAGAGGGGCAGTATGCGCTCTCGGATGACGGCGGTATGCTGGCATATCAGACTGACGGATCACAGCCAGACGGAGAGAATGCAGAAGAAACGTCTGGTACAGGCGCAGGAATACAGGTGCTGAATCTGCAGAGCGGAGAAGGCTATACAGTGGAAGCCGCGGACGGAGAATCTGTACGGCCATTAGGATTTATAAACGGTGATTTTGTATATGGGAAGGCAAGATCAGAGGATGAGGGCATTTCCCCGACAGGCGGCGGGATCTCTCCGATGTACGAGGTGGAGATCCGCAGTTCCGGAAATAAGGAAGAGGCAAGCTACTCTTTTGAGGATCAGGGAATCTATATTACAGGTGTCACGATCGAGAATAATCTTCTCACACTGGACCGGCTGCAGCGGGATGGCGACCGGTATGCCGCGGCATCTCAGGAGTATGTCACGAATAATGAGGAGCGCAGGGATACGAAGCTTACGCTGGAGACGTACAGCGCGGACTCTGACGGCAGGCAGGTACGGCTGACATTCGAAGATAGTATAGAAGGTACAGAGCCGTCCGTGTCAAAGACAGATCAGGTGGCTCAGAAAGATCCTGTGGAGATCGACCTTGGCGTGGAAAGCGGGGCGGAGAAATTCTATGTGTACGGCATGGGCAGCCTGGCCGCTGTGTGTGACAGTGCGGCAGATGCTGTTCAGAAGGCAGAGGAAGTGTCCGGCGTGGTCGTTACCTCCGGCCAGGCATATGTATGGGAACGAGGAAACCGGGATCTGGTATATTCCACAGAAGCAGCAGCCTTTGCAAAGGAAGGGGAAGAGACCTCCCTTGAGGCGTGCGAGCGGTATATGGAGTCCTATGAGGCACAGCGGATTGACCTGACAGGCTGCACCCTGGACCAGGTGCTGTATGTGATCAACAGAGGATGTCCGCTGATCGCCCTTACATCAGCGGATCATGCGGTGCTTCTGACCGGATACAGTACGACAGATATCACCTATATTGATCCTGACAGCGGGTCCGCATATACCGTAGGAATAAGTGAAATGGAGAGCATGATCCAGGGCGGCGGAAATATTTTGATCGGATATGTGCGGTAATGCCATAGAGACCGGAATAAAGGATCAGGAGCGAATGAAAAGAAAACAGAAGTGAAATGTTGATAATACAAAAATCCATCTGCGGGAACAGGAAGTATTCCTATCCGGCAGATGGATTTTTTATGAAGCGTTTTTAATCATTTATTGTTTTCTGACCGTTACTGCAGCTGCGTTTACCGAGCGTTTTTTATAAACAGCAGCCCTTTATATCTGCTAAGCGCTGTATGCAGGATCAGCCCCAGCACTCCGCAGGAAATCACTTCTCCGATCCCTACGGTCAGCATCATGAACGGGATGGGAAGCGGCAACATATAGCCATATTTCAATATAAAAGGTACAATGAGCACATTTGCGATGATCGGTGGAAGTGGCGCCAGATATTTGCTTTTATTGCGCAGCGTCCATGTAAATACCGCGCCGATCAGGGTGGCGAGGCTTCCGAAGATAATATCCGGAAGGATGCAGCCGCCGAGGATATTGCTGAGAAGGCATCCTATAAATAATCCTGGGATCGCGGCAGGGGTAAATACCGGAAGAATGGTCAGCGCCTCTGATAAACGTACCTGAACCTCTCCGTATGAAAAAGATGCGCCAAGCAGTGTTACCACTACATAGATCGCGGCGATCATCGCCGCCTGTGCCATGAAATGCACATTGATGTGTTTGAATACTTTCATTTTTCAGTTCTCCTTTAGTTTTGTTTTACGTGTGGAAGGTCTCGAACACACGCGCCTGAGCGGACAGGAAAGGCTTCCGGTGGAAGGCTTTTCTGTCTTCCCTTTACGCCGGGAATCGGCGGCAAGCCCGATAGACCTTGGTTTTCGCCTTAGCGTGCAAAGCAGGCTGCCGGTGACAGCCTGCTTGTATTGGGCTTTGCAACGTGGAGTAGTATAACATGACGGCAGCAGGAAATCAAGAAAAGTACCAAAAAAGTACCAAATGGAATTAAGCCGCTCCACCAGTGATGAAGTGAAGCGGCAACTGTTTTCTTAGATATCTATTGAACTGAAATCAATCTCCAGATCATCATAGATCCCGGCTTTGACAGCCTCAGAGAAAGTATATTCTGCGGTATCGTCGGACTCAAACGAATAAACCATGATCCTGTTTTTCTCCGGATCAACAATCCAGTATTCACGAACTCCGGCAGTACGGTATTTGAACAATTTGGTATAGTAGTCTGTTCGCCTGCTGCCTGGGGAAACGATCTCAATGATCCAGTCCGGCGCACCTGTGCAGCCTTTGTCTGTGAGCTTGTCGGGATTGCATATAACGCTTATATCCGGCTCAACATAGTTTTTATCATCCGCGTTGAGAAATACGGCAAATGGGGCAATATCGACCTCGCAGGAGCCGGCTTTTTTGTCAATGTAGTCGGCAATCTTGCGGCTGAGAGATAGAAGTACTTGCTGATGTCTACGTGTAGGCGGCGCCATTATATACATCTGGCCGTCGATCAGTTCCGCCCGTTGTCCGTCCGGCAGGGCATAGATATCATCAATGGTATACTCTTTGTTCTGCTGCAGTAATGACATGGTAACACATCCTTTCATGGTGAGAGTGTTGACAGTTGTATGAGAACTATTCTTCGGCTTCTTCAAAGAAAATGCCGTTATTACATTCCTTTTCGAAAGACTCCCCTATTACATCTTCAGGAATTCCATTTGGAAAAGCCTCGCAGACTTCGAGACTGTTTTTGAGCTGATATCTTTTGCGTAAATCTTTCACTGGGAGCGCCCCGAAAAGATGACAAAGGACAAAGATTAAAAGCAAATCCCGGGATTATCCTTTCAGCAGCCCATCGATCATCCGTGACGCTTCGCTCCGGGTGAGGGCCTCGGGATCCCAGTCCATTTTTACGCCCCGTTTCTGTATCAGGCTGTTGAGGAACGAGATCTGTTTCGGCGTGGCTGGCTGAGGCTTTTTTACTTTATATGTAAGCTGTACGGGTTTGAAGAGCTTTGGATCGGTCTCTTCAAAATAGTGTGCCAGCGTCTGGTAGAGCTTTGCCGTGGCGAGAGCGTCATGATAGGCGCGGTGTGCGGACTTATTCTCAATGTGATAGTAGTCGCACAGTCTGCCCAGGCTCTTTGACTCCAGATCCGCATGTACCTTTTTGGCGATCTTCAGGGTATCAATGCCCATCTTTTCAAACGCAAGCCCATCCTGTACGGCGCTGCATTTCACAAAACTGTAATCAAAGATCACGTTATGTCCGATCAGGACATCATCTCCGCAGAAGTCGAGAAAGTCCGATACGACCTGGCTGCGGGATCTTGCGTCTGTCACCATCTCGTTCGTGATCCCGGTAAGCCCTGTGATCATCGGAGAGATGGGGGAAAGGGGATGGATGAATTCCATGAACCGTTCCGCCACTCTGCCGTCCCGCACTTTCAGCGCCCCAATCTCTATGATCTCATTTTCCATAGGATTAAGCCCGGTTGTTTCAATATCAAATGCAATATATGATTTCAGCATAATGTCTGCTCCTTTTCTGTCTGCTATTATAAAGGATAAGGACAAGAAAATCCAATCATATTTAGCAGACAGAAAGGCTTGGAAGGAAAAATAAATTTTTTACAGGTATTTCTGAAGCTCTTTCATGAGTTCTTCTTCTGTCTTGATGATTTTTTCTGCCAGGTCCAGCGCTTTTTTGTCCGCGCGGTTCAGCGTGTTTCTGCGTTCGCCGAGTGTCTTGATCCCCATGCTGCATCCGTCGATGAGAAGTTTGGCGATCTGTGTGTTGTCGTCGTTGAAGGTGAGCTTCATCTCCGTGGTGAACCACGCGAATGTGCTGGAAACCGTTCCCGGTTCTTTGGGTTCGTACCCGCTCTTTGCCAGGCATTCATCTGCTTCCTGTCTCAGTTTCTCGTGGCGTTTTGTATACTGGTCTGTCAGCTCCTGAAGACCGGAATCTTTAATGTAACCGCGTATTTGCTGAAGGCTGTCCGCGGCCATCTGGCATCCGATCGTACATTCTTCCAGAAGTTTTCTTGTCTGTTCATCCATAACTCTCTGCATCCTTTCTGAAATAATAAACATATTCTGTCCGCACAGCCGGAGAATTATGCATGCAGGCGCGGCGGTCTCTGGTGTGCCTGGTGTATGCCGGAATATACATGATTTGCCGGGCATTTGATTGATTTTTCAGGAACCATGCCATATAATAAAGCGGAACCGGAGCAATCCCGACCTGTGTGCGGGATGTTCACACAAAAACGAAAGACAGCGTCCGGGCGGCGGGCGCATACGGTTCTGTCAAATTTCATAGAAAGGGGGAAGTCTATGCTGACCGGAAAGACAGTTCTGCTTGGAGTCACGGGCAGTATCGCGGCGTACAAGACAGCATCTCTGGCGAGCGCCCTGAAGAAACTGAATGCAGATGTGCATGTGCTGATGACGCAGAATGCGGTGAATTTTATCAATCCCATTACTTTTGAGACTCTGACCGGCAATAAATGTCTGGTAGACACATTTGACCGGAACTTTGAGTACAGTGTGGAGCATGTGTCTCTGGCGAAGAAGGCGGACGTGGTGATGGTCGCACCGGCAAGCGCCAATGTGATCGGCAAGATCGCCCACGGAATTGCGGACGATATGCTGACGACCACTGTCATGGCGTGCAGATGCCGGAAGATTATCGCGCCGGCAATGAACACGAACATGTTCGAGAATCCGATTGTGCAGGACAACATGAAGATTCTTGAAAAGTACGGATATGAAGTCATCAGTCCGGCTGTGGGATATCTGGCGTGCGGAGATACCGGGGCTGGGAAGATGCCGGAACCGGAGCTGCTGCTTGAATATATCCTTCAGGAGATCGCCTGCGAGAAGGATATGAAAGGACTCAAAGTCCTTGTGACAGCGGGACCGACACAGGAAGCAGTGGACCCGGTGCGCTATATCACAAACCACTCAACAGGAAAGATGGGATATGCCATCGCCAAGGTGTGCGCGCGGCGCGGCGCGGACGTTACGCTCGTGAGCGGGCCGACCGCACTGGAGAAACCGTGGTTTGTCAACACGGTGGATGTAAAATCCGCAAAAGAAATGTATGAGGCAGTGACCGGACATGCCGCAGAACAGGACATCATCATCAAAGCGGCCGCAGTGGCGGATTACCGCCCAAAGACCGTGAGCAGCGAGAAGATGAAGAAAAAGGACGGAGAACTGACGCTGGAACTGGAGCGGACAGACGATATCCTGGCGTATCTGGGACAGAATAAAAGACCGGGGCAGTTCCTGTGCGGCTTTGCCATGGAGACAGAGGATCTGATCAAGAACGCGCGGCAGAAGCTGAAGAAAAAGCATGTGGACATGATCGTGGCAAACAGCCTGAGAGTGGAAGGCGCGGGATTTGGCGGTGATACGAACGTGGTGACCATGATCACGGAAGATGAGGAGATCTCACTCGGGAAAATGTCAAAGGAGGAGACAGCCTCACAGATCATTGACAAGATCCTTGCGGCGCGGGCGCTGTAAGGGCGACGGATCACGAACGGAACAATTGAACAAAGGGACAGAATTCTTTACTGTGCCAAATGTATTGTATCCCTTATGGGAATGATAACAAGGAGGCAATTATGAATCATTCAGGAAATTATAATTCAGAAAATGCAGCAGTGGAACAGACTGACAACAGCCGGAATCAGTCCGGCAGTGTACAGTCAGGGAGCAGATTCAGCACGATGAGCATGGTCCAGGTGGCGATATTCGGTGCAGTGATATGCATCATGGCGTTTACCCCCTTTCTCGGCTATATCCCGCTTGGATTCACAAGGGCAACGATCATCCATGTGCCGGTCATCATAGCTTCGCTTCTGATGGGACCGAAGAAAGGCGCGGCGCTGGGATTTCTCTTCGGGCTGACAAGCTTTATCAACAACACGATGAACCCTACGCCGACGTCGTTTGTATTTACGCCCTTTTACAGCATCGGAGACGTGAGCGGAGGGCTGGGAAGCATCATTATATGCTTTGTACCACGAATCCTGGTCGGAATCGTGCCGTATTATGTGTATAAATTCGTGATGTGGCTTACAAAGGATCTGGTAAAGAGAAAGAGCGGCATCTCCAGCGTGGGGCTTGTTCTGGCAGGCGTGAGCGGCGCGCTGGTCAACACCCTTCTGGTCATGAACCTGATCTTCGTATTTTTCAGAGAAGCTTATGCCGCGGCAAATGAAGTTGCGGTATCAGCGGTGTACACGTTTATCCTGTCAGTGATCGGCATTAACGGCGTGCCGGAAGCTATCGTGGCAGGGGTGCTGACCCTGCTCATCGGACGGGTGCTTCTGAAGAAAAATGTCAGAGAAAGGCTGGGCTTAAGAAATGATCTTGGCTATTGATATCGGAAATACGAACATTGTCATCGGATGCATTGACGGGAAAGAATGTATTTTCGTTGAGCGGCTTTCCACGGTGCGGACAAAGACAGAACTGGAGTATGCGATCGATATTAAAAATGTGCTGGATATCTATCATATAAAAAGAACAGATCTTGAGGGAGGGATTATCTCATCCGTGGTGCCACAGATCACTACGGTGGTAAAGCTTGCGGTTGAGAAGATCCTGAAGAAAGAACCGCTGGTCGTAGGAGCCGGCATTAAGACCGGGCTGAATATCCGGATCGACAACCCGGCACAGCTCGGGAGCGACCTGGTCGTGGATTCCGTGGCAGCGATTGCAGAGTATCCGGTTCCCCTGCTTATCTTTGACATGGGGACGGCGAATACAGTCTGCGTGATCGATAAAAATAAAAATTATATTGGAGGCATGATCTATCCTGGGATCGGAGTATCCCTGGACTCTCTTACCGCAAATACATCCCAGCTCGGCGGCATCAGCCTGGAAGCGCCGGAGCATATCATCGGGAAAAATACGGCAGAGTGCATGAAGAGCGGGACCATATACAGCGCCGCGGCCGCGATGGACGGCATTATCGACCGGCTCTCGGAAGAGCTGGACGGAGACGTCACTGTGGTGGCGACCGGAGGGCTTGCGGGGAAGATCGTGCCGCACTGCCGGCGGGAGATCACGCTGGATGAAGATCTGCTGCTCAAAGGATTGGCAGTGATCTATCAGAAAAACCGAAGGTGAAATCCAGATTCCCCGCACAGATTCAGAAACCGCCGGAGCACGGGATGGTCATTGTCATACCGGTAATACACCCCAAAGGAAAGGCAGGGCAGATCTGTGACCGGAATATAGCAGAGCCCGGGTTCTCTGATCTGAGGCACGTCTGTGTACAGAGTGTATCCGAGCTGTGCCTTGGCGAGGGTAAAAGCGCTCTCAATGTTTTCGGTGAAGTACTGCTGCTCGGGAGCAAGGTGGGACAAGACCCTGCTCTGGATGGCAAAGACCGGGGCTGTGACCTGCCGGGGAGAGCAGGCGATAAAGCTGCCGGTCAGCTGATTTTTGGTAAGGGTTTCATATCGGGCCAGCGGATGTTCCGGGGAGCAGACGCAGGCGATGGGGACAGAACAAAGTTCTTTGAAATAAAGAGAGGACTTTTTCTGTCCTTCTTTTGTGCCAAAAGCCGCGTGAAGTTTCTTGTTTTCTACCAGTCCGAGAAGGGACGGAAAGGGATCGATGCGGACCGAGGGGCGCAGCGGCGGGAACTCTGCGGCGAGCGCTCTGAATATGTCCGGGAGCAGGCGCAGTTCCATGTGGTTATGGCAGCCCACTTCAAAGGGGATCATGACCTCATGCCTTCCCAGCCGTTCTTTGGCTGAAAGCGCGGTCTTGAGAATGAGTTCTGCATCGGGCAGGAACTGGATGCCCTCGGGAGTGAGGGAGACTTCCTTGCTCGTGCGTTTAAATAATTTGACATCCAGTTCTTCTTCAAGTGTCCGGATCTGATGGCTGACGGCCGGCTGCGTGATCTTAAGTTCTTCTGATGCTCTTGAAAAATTCAGGTGCTGCGCAACAGCGATAAAGCATTCAAGCTGTATTGTATTCATAATATCCCTCTTTTTTATGTTGATAATTTTTCAGAAAAGTGCATATAACAGAATATTTATAGAGATCTATAAAAGTTATTTATAGATTATAACATCTTTGAATTTCACATTCAATAGGAACCGCAGTAGAATCATTACTGGACGGAACAGTAAGCAAACAAACTGTTCGGACGTAAACAGTGCGTGACTTTTCCCTGTCCTGCATCTGTGAACATTGCGACAGGAGGTGCGAAAGAGAAGATGACAGAAGAATTTCGGGAAGAAGAACTGCTCTTTTTGATGAAGAAGATTAACATTGATCTTGAAGCGCGGCTGGAAAAAGATCTGAGAAAACAGGATATGAGCGGCACGCAGGTCTATTTTCTGATATATATCCTGCGGCATCATCCCGGGGGGACCTATATCACAGAACTGTGTCATGAGATCGGGATCTCCAAGGCAACACTGTCCGTCCTTGTGAAAAAACTCAGGGAAAAAGGATATTTGTGCTTCCGGGAAAACCCAGGGGATGTCAGGAGGAAAAAGGTACTCCCCACTGAGAAGCTCTCGGCAGAAAGCGGCGAACTGCTCCGACAGGCAGAGCGGATGGAATCTGAGATCTGCAGCGGGCTGGACAGAGTGGAGAAGCAGCGATTGTGGGAACTGGAGCATAAGATCCTGAAAAGATTAAGCAAAATAGAAGACAGACAGGAGGTTATGGTATGAAAACTGTTCTTAAGCAGCTGAGGCAGTATAAAAGGGACACGTTTCTTACGATGGGATTCACAATCTTGGAAGTGATCATGGAAGTGCTGCTTCCTTTTATTACTGCGCTGATCATTGACAACGGACTGGAACGGTCCGATATGCCGGCAATATTAAAGTACGGCGTTCTGATGCTGGTGATGGCGGTGGTAAGCCTCTTCTCGGGAGCCATGGCAGGAAAATTCGCAGCCAGCGCGTCGTCGGGATTTGCCTGCAATTTAAGAGAGAGCATGTACATCCGCGTGCAGGACTATTCTTTTTCCAATATCGACAAATTCAGTACAGCGGGACTGGTCACAAGGATGACAACGGATGTGACCAATCTGCAGAATGCATTTCAGATGATCATCCGCATCGCGGTGAGGGCGCCGCTGATGCTGGTCAGCAGTATGGTCATGTGTTTCCTGATCAACCGGAATTTAAGCCTTGTATTTCTGGCGGCGCTGTGTTTCCTTGCGGTGGTACTTGCAGTGATCATGAAAAGGTCTTCTTCTGTATTCCGGGAAGTGTTTGACCGGTATGACGACCTCAATGCAAGCGTGCAGGAAAATGTAACAGCGATCCGCGTAGTAAAGGCGTATGTAAGAGAAGATTATGAAAACGACAAATTCCGGAAAGCAGCGGACCATCTTTACCGTCTGTTCGTGAAGGCAGAAGCACTGCTGGCGCTGAACAATCCGGTGATGATGCTGGTTGTCTACGGGTGCATCACCGCGGTTTCATGGTTCGGGGCGCAGTTTATCGTCGCGGGCAGCATGAGCACAGGAGACATTACGTCTCTGTTCAGTTATATTATGTCTGTTATGATGTCTCTGATGATGCTGTCCATGGTCTTTGTCATGGTAACCATGAGCTCTGCCAGCATCCGGCGTATCTCAGAAGTGCTCAATGAGAAGCCTGAACTCCACAATCCGGAGAATCCGGTCATGGAAGTGCCGGACGGAAGCATTGATTTTGACCATGTGAGCTTTGCCTATAAACATGGGACCGGTGAGGATACTCTGGAGGATATTGACCTGCATATCAAATCCGGTGAAACGATCGGCATTATCGGCGGCACCGGATGCGGAAAGTCCAGCCTGGTCAATCTGATCAGCCGTCTTTATGACGCGTCGGAGGGCACGGTGAAGGTCGGCGGACGGGATGTCCGGCAATATGATATGGAAGTGCTGAGACATGAAGTCTCCGTGGTGCTTCAGAAGAATGTGCTCTTCTCAGGCACGATCCTGGACAATCTGCGCTGGGGGAATGAAGACGCTTCAGAAGAAGAATGCAGGACCGCGTGCGAGGCTGCATGCGCGTCTGAGTTTATTGACCGGCTGCCGAAAGGATATGATACTTGGATCGAGCGGGGCGGCACGAATGTCTCCGGCGGGCAGAAGCAGAGGCTGTGTATTGCAAGGGCCCTGCTTAAGAAGCCGAAAGTGCTGATCCTTGATGATTCTACCAGCGCCGTGGATACGGCGACGGATGCGAAGATCCGGAACGCTTTCCAGACTTACATCCCGGGGACAACGAAGATCATTATTGCACAGAGAGTTTCCAGCGTGCAGGATGCGGACCGGATCCTTGTCCTGGACGATGGGAAGATCAATGGATTTGACACGCATGAACATCTGCTTGAAAACAACGAGATCTACCGGGATATCTATGAGTCGCAGACTCAGGGCGGCGGAGATTTCGACAATGCGGCCTGATGACAGGATGATGCTTTTTGCATCGTATTTGCGGAAAGGAGAGTGCAGAAATGAAAGATAAGAAAAAAATATCCTCATTGTATGTCCTGAAACGTCTGCTGACATACATGGTGAAAAACTACAAATTTTCGTTCCTTGTCGTTGTGATCTGTATTATCATCGGCGCGTTTGCCACCATGCAGGGAATGCTGTTTGTCCAGTCTCTGGTGGATGATTACATCATGCCTCTGCTGGATACGGCGAATCCTGATTTCGCCCCGCTGGCACAGGCGCTTATGGGGATCGTCGTATTCTATATCGTGGGGATTGCCGCGTCATATGCATACAACAGGATCATGGTAAATGTAAGCCAGGGAACGATGCGGAAATTCCGTGACGAGCTTTTTGCAAACATGGAATCCCTGCCCATCAAATATTTTGACACACATGCCCACGGCGATATTATGTCAGTGTATACAAATGACGTGGATACACTGCGCCAGCTCTTCAGCCAGAGTATCCCTCAGATCATTAACTCCGCGGCAACGCTTGCGGCGACGCTGATTTCCATGCTGGTGCTGAATATCCCGCTGACAATCATTACGCTTGCCATGTCGCTCGTTATGCTGAAGGTGACCACCGTGTTCTCGGGACTGTCCGGGAAATATTTCCAGAAGCAGCAGAAAGATCTGGGGAATGTGGACGGATTTATCGAGGAAATGATGGACGGGCAGAAGGTTGTCAAAGTATTCTGCCACGAGGAACAGGCAGTCGCTGATTTTAAAAAGCTGAACGATCAGTTAAGGGACAGCGCGGATAAGGCAAACCGTTATGCCAACCTGCTCATGCCGATCAATGCTAATATCGGAAATTTAAGCTACGTGCTCTGCGCGGTGATCGGAGCGCTTCTGGCGCTGAACGGAGTGAGCGGAATGACAGTGGGAACGGTCATCGCATTTGTAGGGCTGAACAAGAACTTTACACAGCCGATCACACAGATCAGCCAGCAGATGAACTCCATCGTCATGGCAGCAGCCGGAGCTGAGAGAGTGTTCGAGCTTCTGGACGAGAAGCCGGAAGAGGACCACGGATATGTAGAGCTGGTCAATGCAAAAGAGAATCCGGACGGCACGGTGACAGAGTCCCCGGTACGTACAGGAATGTGGGCGTGGAAGCATCCGCATAAGGCAGAAGGGACTGTGACTTATCAGAAGATGGAGGGCGGTATTGTGTTTGACGGCGTGGACTTTGGCTATGACGATGACAAGATGGTGCTCCATGATATCCGGATGTATGCAGAGCCCGGGCAGAAGATTGCCCTTGTGGGATCTACCGGAGCCGGGAAGACAACGATCACAAACCTGATCAACCGGTTCTACGATATTCAGGACGGAAAGATCCGTTACGACGGGATTAATATCAATAAGATCAAGAAACCAGACCTTCGCCGTTCCCTTGGGATGGTGCTCCAGGACACGCACCTGTTTACGGGCACGGTCATGGATAATATCCGCTACGGCAAGCTGGACGCCACGGATGAGGACTGTATCGCGGCGGCAAAACTTGCCAATGCAGACAGTTTCATACGCAGGCTTCCGGACGGTTACCAGACGGTTCTCACCGGCGACGGGAGCAACTTAAGCCAGGGACAGAGACAGCTTCTTGCGATCGCAAGGGCCGCGGTTGCCGATCCGCCGGTGCTGATCCTTGACGAGGCGACTTCCTCCATTGACACCAGGACAGAAGGGCTCGTGCAGGCCGGCATGGATGCCCTCATGAAGGGAAGGACAACATTTGTCATAGCCCACAGGCTGTCAACGATCAAGAATTCAGACTGTATCATGGTCATGGAGCAGGGGCGGATCATCGAGCGAGGCAGCCATGATGAGCTGATCGCGGCGAAAGGAAAATATTATCAGCTTTATACAGGAAATTTCGCGGCGTAAAGGCGCCGGCAGCGCGTCACGGAGATGTCAGTTCTCATCCTCGTGGCGCCCGTGTCCGGTCCCATGATGATATCCCTGGTTTTTTGGTCCCCCGGAGTCTGGGTTCTCTGAGGCTGAATTGCCGCTGCTGTCAGACTGTTCGTTATTTTCGGCGTCATATGAGTCGATGAGATCCCGTATCTCACGCATGGACAGATCGCGGATCTCATCTGTGGTGACGGAAGGATCCAGCTCTTTAAGTTCAAGGTATGCCCGGTATTTGCCTAAGGAGAGTCCCGCGCTGTGGGCTTCGTCCATTTCCTCTATATTGGCGGAGTGGCAGCTGATATTGGAATGGCCCGCTGTGCAGGACTCCACGTTTGCAAGGATCCGGCTGCTTTTTTCATCATCGCTGCAAGCCACGGTGACGGACATAAAAGCGCCGTCCGACAGATAGGCCTGCACAGCCTCTTCGGATAGAAACTCTTCCAGGGCATCGTTGTAATCCATATATCGGATATCCAGCTGTTCCGCAAGATCCTGCCCGTCATCATTGAAACTTTCCACAGAGACGATCCTGCCGAATCTGTTGATTCCGAATTCCAGTGACGGGTTGATGTCTATGCTGATATATGCGTCAGGTGTCAGATACACCCAGGCTCCGCCGGCAGAAACTGTGGTGAGCAGGAGCAGGCAGGCAGCAGCGGCGGCTGCCCGCAGAGCCGGACGGGGACGCCGCTTTTTCTGAACGATCTGCTGTGCGAGATATGCTTTTGTCTGTGCGGTCAGTTTATCTTCTGCCCGGATCTCATCTAAGGATTCTTTTAATAACTTTTCGAAATTCTTATCCATCTTCTGCCATCCCTTTCAGCCTGGTTTTCAGCATCTGCCTTGCGCGGGTCAGAAGTGTGTAAACCGTGTTTGTGTTTTTGTGCAGGATCCGTCCGATCTCTTCTGCCGTGTATCCTTCATAGTAGTGGAGGTAGATCGGATCTTTGTATTTTTCCGGCAGTGCCAGGACTGCTTCCAATACTTCAGAGTAGTCTTCCGGAATCTCCTGAGATGTTTCGGTCAGGGCGTCCAGGGGCACGGTGCGGGTATGGAAAAAGCTCTTCAGCAGATCTTTGCAGGCGTTGACAGTGACCCGGATGATCCATGCCTTTTCATGCTCCGGGCTGTCAAAGGGCGCAGTGTGGAGGACGTATTTCAGGAATACAGTCTGAAATATGTCTTCTGTGTCAGTCATGTTTTTCAGATGGATCATGCAGATCCTGCGGACTGTGTCCCCATAGAAATCTACTGCACGGTTTGCGTCTTCCTCACTGCGCATGTTTTTTCTCCATTCCTCGAGTGTTTTTGACGGTAAAGATCCTGTCTGCCTGAATTGCTGCCGGTCTTATGGCTTATGCGGACAGCTTACCTGAGAGCGCCGTGGCGGCTGTGGTGCCCAAAGCAGGTGCCGCTGCCTGCACCATTGCCTGCGTTGTCTGCGTGATGCGGGCGTTCTGACATATGGTCTTCATGATAGGGACAGACTCCTGTGCTCTCGGCTGTATCCCGGTAATCGCATATGCCGTCGCCGTCCGCGTCCGTGAAATGATATCCTGTGCCCTGGCAGGCTGAGTCCGTGGAATACTGCCTGTTTCCCGCTGTGCCACGCGTCTCCTGTCTGCCGTACCCTGCGGCAAATGCGGCAGTGCCTCCCAGGACAATGACAAAAGCTGAAATGACGATTGCAGTTGTAACTTTTTTCATTTTCATTTCTCCTTCAGTTTATCCCTAAATATGGGAAATGTAAATTTTTATGTGTTTTACTATTAATACGATCGAGGACGGCATTTCCATTCAGCCGGAACATAATAATTTCCTTCTGGGCAGATCGAAAAATGAAGATGGAATTTAAAAGCGGATTATGTTAAAATACTCCCAAAGCATTATTATTTCTTGTTAATCTGATATCTGTATCTATATCATATCTGAATGGTCCGTTTTAAGACAGAATAGAAATCTCAATGCTTTTATTCCACTATATCAGCAGAGAGATTTTATGGATTTAAAGAAGGGATTCTGTCAGATTTTTTGGAGAAAAACAGGGCGGAGGCGAAAAAAGTGAGTATTTATGAATATGATGCTGAAAAGCATATACGCATGGAAAGAGCTGAGGCAAAAGAAGAGGGGAGAGAAGAAGGACGAGCACAGCTTCTTGCTGATATGATAAGAAAGAAAATGGAAAAAGGCAGAACTGTCTCAGAAATAGCGGAAGCTCTGGAAATGACCGAAAAAGAGGTACAAGATATTATAGATAGGATAAGATAGGATTCAAATGGGTATGAAAACAGAAATTTTAAAACTGCTCCGGGAGACAGACGGATATATTTCCGGGCAGCAGATCAGCGACAGATTCGGCGTCTCAAGGACCGCGGTGTGGAAGGTGATCCGCCAGCTCCAGGATGAGGGCTATCGGGTAGAAGCAGTGCGGAATAAGGGGTATCACATTGTGGACAGCCCGGATGTGATGACAAAGGAAGAACTGGACAGTCTTATGGATACCCGCTGGGCGGGGAAGAACATCGTATATTATGATGCGACTGATTCCACAAACTTAAGGATCAAGCAGCTTGGAGATGAAGGCGCGCCCCACGGCACTCTGGCAGTGGCGGACAGGCAGACAGCCGGAAGAGGAAGAAGAGGACGTGCATGGGAATCGCCCGCAGGCGGAAGTATTTACATGTCTTTGCTGCTCCGTCCGAAGTTCCGCCCGGATAAGGCTTCTATGCTGACTTTGGTGGCTGCTTGCAGCGTGGCTGAGGGGATCATGGACTGCGAGGATGTGAATGTTCAGATCAAGTGGCCAAATGACATTATTATAGAGGGCAGGAAGCTGGTGGGTATTCTGACGGAACTGAGTACGCAGATTGACTACATTAACCATGTTACTGTGGGAATCGGAATTAACGTAAATTTACAGGAATTTCCGGATGAGATCCGCAATACTGCAACTTCTCTTCGAATAGAATGCGGGCACACAGTCAGACGGGCCCCCATTATCGCGGCGGTCATGAAGCACATGGAGAAGAATTATGAGACGTTTTTGCAGACAGAAGACCTGACAGGGCTGATGGAGAAGTACAGTGCACTTCTTGTCAACAAAGACAAAGATGTACGCATAATCGGCGCAAAAGAGCAGTATCAGGCGCATGCGCTGGGCATTACGCCCACCGGCGAGCTGATCGTGCGGCGGGGGGACGGGACAGAAGAAACCGTGTACGCAGGAGAAGTATCCGTGCGCGGTGTGTATGGATATGTGTAAAATATGAATTGTCAGAAAACGCTGTCAAAAGGGGTCAGACCCCTCCTGGGAGGGGTCTGACCCCTTTGAGAGAAATAATCAGAAAATTCTGACAGAAAGGATAAGTATGGACGAAGAATTTGTATTATGCGCAGCAAGTGCATATGAACAGAAATTTTATTTGAATCCGGAGTTCGACGCGCTTCCGGAGAGTATCAAAGAGGAACTCAAGATCATGTGCGTACTATATACGGAAGATGTGGGCGGCATTTTGATGCTTGTGTTTGACGAGGATGGAAATCTGGAGCTGAAGGTGGATCACGCGGAGAATGATTTCGCTTTTGATGAGATCGGAAGTGTGCTGAAGATCAAAGAACTTCAGCAGAAAAAAAGGGAACTGTTCGAGTCTCTGGAGCTGTTTTTCCGGGTGTTTTATCTCGGGGAAGAGATCGAGACGGATGAGTTCCGGGATCCGGAGGAATAAAAAAGGCGATAAGCTTTAAACAGGAACGATAAACTTACATACGGGTACAAAGGAATACTCTGACAGTAAATACAGGGGAGACACTAAAGCCGCGGTTAATAAAATAACGATCGTTGACTTTTTTTAATTTCATGGCAGACTAAAAGCATAGACAGCGCGTACGGTGCTGAAGCTGGAAAAGAAGGAAGTACAATGACTAATAACAGGAGGTAGCGCAGATGGGACTGCATGCGATTGATGAAGCAAAGAGGTGTCTGAACTGTAAAAAACCAAAATGCAGGGAGGGGTGTCCGATCAATACGCCGATCCCGGAAATGATTCAGATGTTTCTGGGCGGGCAGATGACAGAAGCGGCAGAAATGGTGTTCGCCAATAATCCGCTGTCAGTTATCTGCTCCCTTGTATGCGACCATGAAAAGCAGTGTGAAGGGCACTGCATAAAGGGGATCAAGGGAGAGCCAGTGCATATTTCTTCGATTGAGAATTATATTTCGGATACGTGTTTTGATAAGATGAAACTGGAGAAGAAGCCGTGGAACGGCGGCAGGATCGGCGTGGTCGGCGCAGGTCCGGCCGGGATTACCATTGCAATCCTGATGGCCTGCCGGGGATACAGAGTCACGGTCTTTGAGATCCGGGAGAAGATCGGAGGAATCCTCAGATACGGTATCCCGGAATTCCGTCTTCCGAAGACCATACTGGACCGGTATTATGTAAAGATGAAAGAACTGGGAATCCGTTTCCGGCCGAATTTCGCTCTGGGCGGATCTACAGGTGTCCAGGACCTGTTGAAAGACGGATATGACGCGGTATTTATCGGAACCGGTACGTGGCGGCCGTATCGTCTGAACATTCCGGGAGAAACGTTCGGTAATGTCCACTATGGCATCAACTATCTGAACAATCCGGACGTCTATGACCTGGGGGAACGAGTGGCGGTTATCGGAGCAGGGAACGCGGCGATGGATGTGGCGAGGACAGCGATCCGCAAAGGATCACAGCATGTCACGGTTTATTCTGTTACAGAGGTGCCGGCGGCATCTCCAAAAGAGGTCGAGTATGCAAAGATAGATGGGGTTCAGTTTGAGTTTCTGCAGACAGCGGTAGAGATCAAAGATGACGGTGTTATGATCTGTGATGTGGAATGGGATGAAAAAGGACAAATGATAAAACATGAAGAAACCGCAAGATTCGTTTCCGCGGACAGTATCATTATCTCGATATCCCAGGGCCCCCAGGACAGGATTGTCAACAGAGATAAAGAACTGAAAGTAGATGAGAAAGGGCTTTTAAAGACCGATGAAAAAGGCGAGACCACCATGAAGGGGATCTTCGCCTCAGGGGATGTCGTCACGGGCGCAAAGACCGTGGTCGAAGCTGTAAAATGTTCAAAAATGATTGCAGATGCAATGGATGAATATGTGCGGCAGACAAAGCCTAACCTTTTTTCGCCTTCATCCGCTTTATGACCTTTAAGCGTGTGAACTCTTCGCGGTCCTTTTCCTCCAGTGCGTTTGTGATCGTGTACACAAGAGAAGAGTACATGGGGATCGTGATATTCTGGAGCGCGTTCGCGCGCTTCTGTGTCTTTTTGATATTGCTTGCCAGCCGGTATGCGGCGTTCTCTACCATAGACAGCTTCACAGTGAGATCCTTTACCTTGCGGAAGGCTTCTCTTGCCTTGTCAATGGACTCCCGGGTAGTGCTGAACGAATAGGTCGGCCGGCCTGCATCCGGCACATATTTTACATGAGGGATCTCTGTCCCCATGATGCTCCGGGTCTGAATCGTGATAGAATTCTCGATAGGCACAGTGTATGCGAGGAGTTCTACATTGCTGATCCCGTTCTCGATATTGGCGCGCTGGAGACACTGATATGCATAGGTGAAGGTCGTGTCGATCTCTTCCTGAATGCTGCGTGCCTCGTCGATCAGGTCCATCAGCTCCCGGATCAGGATATTTCGTTTTTTGTCCATCAGGTCATAGCCCTGTTTGGCAAGTGCCAGCGAATTCTTTGCCAGCATCAGATTCCCTTTGGTAGGAAATGTACGCGGATCCATAGAATCCCTCCTTAAAATATTTCAGTCAAATGTATGATCCCTTCAGCCATGCCGGATTTCTAACCTTCTGCATATTTGAGATAAGGGATCAGGGCGTCTTCTGTCTCGGCGAGCAGTACTTGAGATTCCCCCGATTTATAAACAGCAGTCCCTTCCGGAAGGATGGTTGCATCCCAGTCCTGAAAATCATCTGTCACATCCGAGCGGCTGATCGTCCCAAGCTTTTCACCTTTCGCGAGCGAGAGTTCGCCGACCCAGTCCAAATCTGACGCATTGACATATGCAGTGCCTTCATAGATGAACATGTCAATTTCATTATCTGAAGCATAGAGTGTTTCCGGCGAGGCATTTTCGGCTGTGGATGACGAACGGCTGCATCCTGCGGCGCTGAATGCGGAAAAAATAGTAATACAAGTGAGAAGAAAGAATATTTTTATTCCCGCGGGCAACGAGCCAAGCGGACATGCCGGCATGTCCATTTGGCGACTGCCGCGAGGGTCTTTGACTCTGTGGCGCCGGATCTTCATGGCAGTACACTCCTTTCGGATCATCATTTTACGGGGCTGCTTATGAGGGCGTCCTGACCTCGATCAGGTTTTTATCCGGATCATAGAGGCGGATGAGTGTCTGCCCCCAGGGCAGCTTTGTGGGCCGGGTTACATATTCGATCGCGTCAGGGAAATTTTCCAGTTTCTTAATAAATCCATCAATATCCGACTCTTCAAAATAAAGTTCTGAGGCATGGTTTTGGAACAGAATTTCCTGACCAGTTTCCTTCTGCCATACAGAGGCATCCTGAAGCACCAGCCCTTCGGTCAGGACGACATTTCCCCCGCTGTCAAGGATCACATCCAGCCCGAAGAGGGATCGATAGAATTGTCTGGACCTCTCAATATCATTCACTACAATGAGTACATTTTTTAATTTCATTTCCAGAAACCTCCAGAAAACAAATCTCAAACAAATACAGATGCACGAACATACTATTTTGCGGCTGAGAAAGCTGCCGCTTCTTTTATCCATCCCATCAGTTCGTCATTGACTTCCTCTGGCTCAGAGATGAGAAGGTGGTGTGTCCAGCGGCTGGGGTACGGCTCTGTCGCGATCTCAATGCGCGGCGATTCCAACTGATGCTGCAGCCCAAAAGTAACCACAATATAAACCGGCGGGCACCCGCTCTTTTTCCGCACCCGTGCAAAAGAAACACAGGCAAACAGATGCTTATTGTAAAATGAGATCTGTGTTTTCTGTACTTTTATCCGTACGTCTTCTATTTCATTCAGGATCCTTTTTTCAAGCGCTTCGTAAAGCGGAAGGGCATCCATGTGTTTGTCAAAGAATAATAATATATTTGTGTTCATTGTATTATAACTTTTGCTGCGTAGTATTAGGGGTTACAGAAAATCAGCATGGTACATCAAATACAGGTATACCTGAATCCAATATAAACATAAAGACAGTATTCATGGAGTGCATATGATATAATCTTTTTGTTACCGCCCCTAAACTGGTGACAGAAAGGGGGGCTTCTGGTTGGATGTATTCTTATCTTTTATTGTCGCTGTCATGGCTGGTGTAGTTAGCCACTGCATCAGTAAATGGCTCGATGGCGATAAATAGTCGGTAACGAGCCTGTGGTTTAAGCCGCCATAAATAAAAAGGAATAGAAAATCCCGGAGTCTGCACACTCCGGGATTTTCGCTGTCGCTTCCAGCGGACAATTCTTATCTTTTAGCCTACGCATAATATAGCATATGCCCTGGGCGAAGTCAAGTATACCCGGTCTCTGATAAATTTATACAGTTGTTATTCTGCCGTCTTTTATTCAATTTGCGATTACCGTACTGGCTCGTAATCAATCACGGATTCTTCGTCCGTTGCCTCCAGCTTCATAATGACAGGCCTCAGCCCGTCGTTACAGCTGCAGATTGCGACGCCCGGCTTGCGGATCCAGTCCCCGTAATAGAACAAGCCATCCCCCGCGCCGTGGGCGAGGGCGAACACATACTGATAGATGGCTTTCCAGGCTTCGTCGCAGAATCCCTCCGGTTTTGCGTAGTCTGCGTAAAATACCTGTCCTTTTTTCATCATGGGACATGCCGTCAGACCTTCAATCCCGTATTCTTCCGCCAGTTCTTCATCAAGCATGGTCTTTAATATGGTGATCTTAACTTTTTTCATTTCAGCTGTCCTCTCGTTGTAGTCGTTATCTTTCATCCTCATCCATGGGCTTATAATATTTCTCGAGGATCTTTGTATCTACCCTGTCGAGTTCTTCTTTCGGAAGACGTCCAAGGAGTTCCCAGCCCAGGTCCAGAGTCTCTTCCATGCTGCGGTTTTCGTTCTGTCCCTGTCCGATATAGCGTTCCTCGAATTCTTTTCCGAATTCCAGGTATTTCTTGTCAATGGGGGACAGCTCGTCCTCGCCGATGACAGAAGCCAGGTTGCGCGCGTCGCCTACCTTAGCGTACGCGGAGAAGAGCTGGTTCGCCAGATCCTGATGGTCTTCTCTTGTGTAGCCCTCGCCGATGCCGTCCTTCATCAGACGGGACAGGGAGGGCAGGATATTGATCGGCGGGTAGATAGACTGCCCGTGGAGCGGGCGGTCGAGCACGACCTGCCCTTCTGTGATATAACCGGTCAGGTCAGGGATCGGGTGTGTGATATCATCGTTCGGCATGGTCAGGATCGGAAGCTGAGTCACGGATCCGTTTACACCCTGCACGATGCCCGCGCGCTCGTAAATCGTTGCAAGCTCGCTGTACAGATATCCCGGATAACCTTTACGGCTGGGGATCTCGCCCTTGGAGGAGGAGACCTCTCGCATAGCCTCTGCAAAAGAAGTCATATCTGTCAGGATGACAAGGATATGCATGTTCTGCTCAAAGGCAAGATATTCCGCCACGGTCAGCGCTACCTTGGGAGTGATCAGACGCTCCACCACCGGGTCATTCGCAAGGTTCAGGAACATGGCGACATGGTCCGCCACGCCGCTTTCTTCGAAAGTATTGCGGAAGAAGTCCGCCACATCGTGCTTGACGCCCATCGCGGCAAACACGATAGCAAATTTCTCATCAGAATCTTCTCCAAGGGACGCCTGCTTAACGATCTGCGCGGCAAGCTGGTCATGGGGAAGACCGTTCCCCGAGAAGATCGGCAGCTTCTGCCCGCGGATCAGAGTCGTCAGGCCGTCAATGGCTGAGATCCCTGTGTGGATATAGTTTCTGGGATACTCACGGCGCACCGGGTTTAACGGCAGGCCGTTGACATCTCTTTTTAGTGTAGAAACAATGGGACCCAGGTCATCGATGGGCTGTCCGATCCCATTGAACGTACGTCCCAGCATGTCCGGCGAGAGGGCAATCTCCATGGGATGCCCGGTAAGCTTTGTGTGCGTGTTTTTCAGGGACATGCTTTCCGAGCCTTCAAATACCTGGATCACGGCCCGGTCTTCGTAGATCTCCACGATACGCCCGATCTTGCGCTCTGTGCCATTGACGACGAATTCCACGATCTCGTCGTAGAACGCGCCCTGTACGCCTTCCAGAGCGATGAGAGGTCCGTTGATGCTGCTTAAGCCTAAATATTCAATTGACATGATTCCCGGTCCTCCTTACGCGTTTTTCTCAAGCACTCTCTGGTAGAATGCGTCAATGTCTCTGTGATACTGGGCGAACATTTCCAGGCGGTCATTCGGCACGTCATATTTGATGGAAATGACACGGTCAAAAATGTTCTCGGCCTTTAGTACGGACATGGGATGTCCCATGGTCACGAGTGTCCGAGCCTGTTTGTACAGGTACAGTATGGTATCCATCATAAGGAACTGCTTTTCCATGGATACACAGGTGTCATCCTTGTGAAATGCATTCTGCTGAAGGAATCCAAGGCGGATGACGCGGGCGATTTCCAGCACCAGTTTCTGGTCGTCCGGCAGCACGTCGCTTCCGATCAGCTTGACGATCTCAAGAAGGCTGCTCTCCTGATTTAAAAGCGCCATCAGCCGGTTGCGGTAGTCCACGAACTGCTGTGAGACATTATCCTGATACCAGTGGCTTAAGTCGTTTAAATACTCGCTGTAACTGGTCAGCCAGTGGATGGCAGGGAAATGCCTGGAATAAGCAAGGCTCTTGTCCAGTCCCCAGAAGCAGCGCACGAAACGCTTTGTGTTCTGTGTGACCGGCTCGGAGAAATCTCCGCCCTGCGGGGATACAGCCCCGATGATGGTTACAGAGCCGTCCGTTCCGTTCAGATTGTGCATCATGCCCGCCCTCTCGTAAAATGCAGAAAGGCGGGAAGCCAGGTAGGCCGGGAAGCCTTCCTCCGCGGGCATCTCTTCCAGACGTCCGGAAAGCTCTCGCAATGCCTCTGCCCATCTGGACGTGGAGTCAGCCATGATAGCAACATCATATCCCATATCCCGGTAATACTCTGCCAGTGTAAGCCCGGTGTAAATACTTGCCTCGCGGGCGGCGACAGGCATGTTGGATGTATTCGCGATCAGTGTGGTCCGGTCCATCAGAGGATTGCCGGTGCGCGGGTCGGTCAGTTCGCCGAACTCTTCCAGAACCTGCGTCATCTCATTGCCGCGCTCTCCGCATCCGATGTAAATGATGATGTCAGCGTCCGCCCATTTCGCGATCTGGTGCTGCGTCATGGTCTTGCCGGTCCCGAATCCTCCGGGAATGGCAGCAGTACCGCCTTTAGCGATGGGGAACATGGTATCAATGATACGCTGGCCGGTGATCAGGGGTACAGAAGCCGGAAAACGGTGATGGGTCGGCCGCGGCACGCGGATCGGCCAGTGCTGTGTCATGGTCACCTTTTTTGTTGAACCATTGGAGAGCTCCAATGTGACCAGCGTCTCGTCAATCGTATATTCACCGTCAGTTACGACTTCCACAACGGTTCCTTCTATATCCGGGGGAACCATGCATTTGTGTACAATGGCATGGGTCTCCGGCACTTCTGCGATGATGTCCCCTCCGTGGAGGTACTGTCCTTTCTCCACCGTGATATGTGTCTGCCATTTTTTTTGTCTGTCAAGGGAGTCTACGCTGACGCCCCTTGTGATGAAAGCGCCGCCGGAAGAATCCGCGATCCGCTCCAGAGGGCGCTCGATACCGTCGAAAATATTGTTCAGGATGCCAGGGGCAAGTGTCACGGACACAGCGTTTCCGCTTGCCACAACCTCCTCGCCGGGGCGCAGGCCTGTTGTTTCCTCGTATACCTGGACAGTCGTCATGTCTTTATCAAGGGCAATGACCTCGCCGACAAGCTTCTGGCTGCCTACATAGACCATTTCAGACATAGAGAAGCCGGTATTGCCCTTCAGGTAGATGACAGGTCCGTTGATCCCATAGATTGCAGCAGTTTTAAGCATTGCCGTCACCTCCCAGGAAGATAAATTTGTCATATTCATTGCGCAGCTGTGTCTTGAAGGAATTGTCGATCAGGATATTCCGGCTGCGGATGACTGCGCGCACGCCGCCGATGAAATCCTCCGCGCTGACGGTCAGGTGGACGCCCGTGGCATCCGCCAGGTCAGAGCGTTTCTGCTCGTCAGAGGGGTTGATATAGATGACTACCGGATCCTGCCCGGCGAATTCTTCCGCCTGGCGGATGCACTTGATAAGGAAATCATCATATGCCTCTGTCTTCATGTAATCTTTTACAAGTCCCATGACTTCTTCAAATATTTTATCCTTCAGCTCCTGCTGGACCTTTCCCTGCCGGCGCTTAATCTCAAGCTGAGATTTGGCGGCAGCCTGGTTGAGCGAGAGACGCGCGTTGGTGGTCTCTGCCTTGATGCGGGTCTCAGACTGGCGCAGCGCCTCGGCCTTGTGGTCTTCAAAGACCTTCTCAAGTGCCTCCCTGTGGGAGTCAATAATAGCATTTCCTTCTGCGCGCGCCTGCTCCATGGATGCGGTCCGCAGATCAGCAATCTTTTCTTCTAATGTCAAAAGGAATCCCTCCTTTTATAATTTTAATCCGATCGCCTCAGTGATATATGAGGTGATAAAGTCCTTTTTCCGCCCGGTTCCGTGGCGGTCAGGGATCTCCACGAGAAGGGGCATCTTCCGCTCCAGGCGGAAGGTGTCAATAATGTCGGGAAATTCCCGCCCGAATTTCTCGGTCAGGAGCACGATACCCACGGTCTTGTCAGCGAGCACGTCTTCCAGAGCTTTTTTCAGTTCATCCCGCTCATGGACGACTACGCCGTCGACTCCCGCCAGGCGCATGCCTGTATAGGTATCTACGTTATCACTGATGAGATACATTTTCATATTCGTTATGTCCTCCTTAGAGATTTCCTAATATCATAAAGGAGATGATCAGTCCGTACAGGCAGACACCTTCTGCAAGGCCTACGAAGATAAGTGACTTACCGAGTACGCTGGAGTCCTCGCTGATGGCGCCGAGCGCTGCGCTTGCCGCGCTTGCAACGGCAATACCGCCGCCGATACAGGAAAGTCCGGTAACAAGCGCTGCAGCCAGGTATCCGAGACCTGTGGCGAATCCGGTATCGGAAGCCACGGACTCAGCAGCCTGTACATCCGGTCCGCCAAGGAGCATGATGGATGCGATGGCAAATGCGCCGAAGAAGAAAAATGCATTCGTTCCGATGGCGCGTTTGTAGCGTTTCCGCGTCTTCTCCCTGCCGAGCAGATAGTAGCCGAACGGAATGATGATGCTTAAGATCAGTGCTGCGATGAATACGATTTTTGTTGCTAAAGTCATGGTAAAATCCTCCTGATTTTTATTTTTCCGCATGACCGCGGGCTTTTGTGTAAGACTGGCGCAGCGGATAAAAGTCTGCGTCTATTTTTTATTTTTCTTTGTGTTCTTCTTTGTATATGGATCAAATGCATGGCCGCTGCCTTTATAGAAACGGCTGAACATTTCATAGTATTCCAGACGGAGCACCTGAATGCCCACGATCAATCCTTCAAATCCGCATACGAAGAGGTTGCCGAAGATCACTCCGATCCAGTTCGGGTTCCCGCTCTCAGCGCCTGCCAGCTGAAGGACCACTTCCATGATCGCTGCGTGGCTGACCGCGAACGCTCCGATACGGATGAAAGAGATCGTGTTGGAGAAGTAGCTCAGCAGTGTCTCGAACATTTCAAAGAATCCCTGTACAAGGAACATTGCCTTGCCTGTCTCCATTTTATCAGCCCTCTTCTGGAGCACCCTTGTGATCGGCTCCCGGAAGAGGATCAGAAGCAGCGGCACTCCGAACATAACGCCCATCACAATACCGCCCGGGAGCGGTCTTCCTGTCATGAAGAGGACGATCGTTATTACGACCGCGATGTAAAAAATCAGCCCCGCGGCTCCGTTTGGATCGAACCAGGTCCCCTCGATATCTTTGCTTTTGACAGCATTGATAATGTGGAGCACCATTGCCACCATGATGAGGAACATGCCAAAGGCGACTGCCACGATGAACACGGTGTTCAGTTTCCCGAGGAAGGGAAGCGTGGTCATGTGGTCTATGGGCCTGATCCACAACGCCGGGATCACATCTTCGAATCCAAAGATACTGCCGAACAGAAATCCGAAGATCGTGGAAAATACTCCGGCTGAGGCAATGATCCCTGCAAGAGGAGCTTTTTTAAAGTGATAGATCAGCGCGCCGCCGATCAATAAGAGAAGTCCCTGCCCCACATCTCCGAACATGACTCCAAAGATAAAGGAGTAGGTCAGCCCCACGAAGACCGTGGGATCCATCTCGTTATGTGCCGGAAGCCCGTACATCTGAATAAACATTTCAAAAGGTTTAAAGATCTTCGGGTTTTCCAGTTTGGTAGGTGGCTCGCCGAAGTAGGCGTCATGGTCGTCCTCCACGACGACAAATACCTTCTCGTCGTCCTTGACTTCTTCTACGAATTTTTCTACATCCTCTTCAGCCATCCATCCGCAGAGGATGTAGTAGTCTTCCTGATTATCTTCCATACGGGCGGCGAGCTTGCGGACGTCGAAGTTGTTGGAAAGCTCCTCCAGCCGGTTCCGTGCCGCGACCAGCTGCGGCGCGCGGTCGGAAAGCATTTCGCCTGCCTGCTTATCCAGGTCTTCAACTTCCAGGTTGACCCGGGCGATCTCCCGTTCCAGAGATTGGTAGGCGTAAGAAGGAGTTCCTTCAAATTCGTCCTTCAATTCGATCCGTTCAAAGTGGAGTGAGCGGAACACCGCATCCACTTTCTGTGCCTCGGCAGGAGAAACAAAATAAGCCCCGTACACGAAACTCTCATCCCGCTCGCCTTCCACAAAAATTGCCTTCAGATCATCCATAAGGTATTTCTGCATTTTGTGGTAAAATTCCACCGCAATGCGGCCAAATCGGTATGTGATGTACCGATAATTTAATACCTTGTGGAGATCGCAGTCCACCGGACGGAAGGGCGCGATCACCTGCTGCTTCGCGCGAAGCTCCTCGATCTTCTTTTTCAGTTTATCTTTCTTTTCCTGAAGCTCCTGATAGTCTTCATTTGCCTTGCGTACGACCTCAAACATATCGTCCAGCCCCAGTCTGGTATCCGGGACCACGTCGTCTGCATTCGGCAGATATCCCACAAACTGGACCGCTTTTGCAAGCGCGTCGCGGTAAGGGTTAATCTCTACGAAAGGCCTTAAATTGTCCACGGTCTTCAGTTCGGACAACGCGGATTCGAGCTGGATCTCATAACGGGAGAGATACAGGTCGGTAACACGGTCAATGTCATTCCTCGGACCGGAGATATTGATGAATTTCATTTTTACGATCATTGGGTCTTACCTCCAACGTATGCCAGCGTCTCGCCGGGACTTAAGCCGTAGCGTACACATTCCATGGCGGTCGTC
>DXCD01000231.1 GCA_019116185.1 Candidatus Mediterraneibacter stercorigallinarum | reverse complement strand
ATTTGGGAAAGACGTAAAAGGAATGGGATACAGCTAAAAACAATTTCAAAGCGGACGATTCGCTTGCGCTCAGGCATCCGCTTTGAAATTAACGCTGTATCCCATTCCTTTAAGTCTTTCCGACAAATCGTGGAGCCGGAACCGAAGCCACACATCCGCCCTCTGCGAATACGTCTTGGAAAACCCCCGCTGTTTCCGGATGATTTACACCATCAAAGTCTCCCCGACAAATCCAGATTTTTTTCTTCCTTTTATCAGAGTAACGTGATATAATGACATAGACTGCGTTAAAAAGTCGTTAAAAAAATATCAGAAAGGAATGAACATCATGGACAACAAGAATGAGTTCAAGCCGTATATTCCGGCGGACAAGGTCGTTCCGGAGTTTACGGTCACATCCATCGTGATTGGTATCATCCTTGCGGTTGTATTCGGCGCAGCGAATGCATATCTTGGGCTTCTCGTTGGTATGACGATTTCCGCTTCTATTCCGGCGGCAGTTATCTCAATGGGAATTATCCGTGTAATCCTCCGCAGAGATTCCATTCTCGAGAACAACATCGTACAGACTATCGGCTCTGCCGGTGAGTCTCTGGCAGCTGGAGCGATCTTTACACTCCCTGCATTATTCTTATGGGCAGAGGAAGGCAAGATCGAATTCCCGAGCATGATAACAATTTTCTTTATCGCTCTGTTCGGTGGTCTCCTCGGCGTATGTTTTATGGTTCCGCTTCGTCAGGCTCTGATCGTTGAAGAGCACGGAACACTTCCGTTCCCGGAGGGAACTGCCTGTGCAGAAGTACTTCTCGCAGGTGAAGAAGGCGGCGCTAAAGCCGGTACAGTCTTTACAGGACTCGGAATTGCAGCAGTATACAAATTTATTGCAGACGGATTAAAACTTTTCCCGAGTGAGATCGGATACGCTTTCAAAGGGTATGCAGGATCTCAGATCGGTATCCAGGTGCTTCCGTCACTTGCCGGTGTCGGATTTATCTGCGGACCGAAGATCTCCAGCTACATGCTTGCCGGCGGTGCATTAAGCTGGTTCGTACTCATGCCGGCGATCGCCCTGTTCGGCGGAGACGCTACGATCTATCCGGGTACAGTTTCAATTAACGAAATGCTTGCAACAAACGGTCCAAGCGACCTTTGGGGCAATTATATCAAATACATTGGTGCGGGAGCTGTGGCAACCGGCGGTATTATCAGTCTGATCAAGACTTTCCCGCTGATCGTACGTACATTTAAGCAGGCAATGTCAAGCATGAGCAAAAAGCACGCTCAGAAGGCTGCTCTGCGTACACAGCAGGATCTTCCGATGCCGGTACTGCTTGTTATTCTTGTAGCCATCGTTGTTTTGATCTGGATCATCCCGACATTCCCGGTAAGTCCGCTCGGCTCCCTGATCATCGTGATCTTCGGATTCTTCTTCGCATCCGTATCTTCACGTATGGTAGGTCTGATCGGTTCTTCCAACAACCCGGTATCCGGTATGGCGATCGCTACACTGATCATTGCAACCTTGCTTCTTAAGGCAACGGGGACAGACGGTACAACAGGTATGGTCGGCGCTATTGCGATCGGCGGTGTTATCTGTATTGTCGCGGCTATCGCCGGAGATACATCACAGGACCTTAAGACTGGTTTCATTGTGGGCGCTACACCGAAGAAACAGCAGCTTGCTGAGATGATCGGTGTTGTTGTATCCGCAGCTGCAATCGGCGGCGTTCTTTACCTGCTGAACGAGGCATGGGGATACGGAAGCGAGCAGATTCCGGCAGCACAGGCTACAATGATGAAGATGCTCGTTGAAGGTATCATGAACGCTGACCTTCCGTGGGCGCTGATCTTTATCGGAGTCTTCGTGGCAATTGTTGTTGAGATCCTGAAAGTGCCGGTAATGCCGTTTGCAGTTGGTATGTATCTGCCGTTCAGCCTGAGCGCAGGTATCATGGCAGGTGGTATTGTCCGCTACATCGTTGAGAAGATCAAAGGCACAGATGAGGAGAAGAAAGAGCGCGCGGACAGAGGTGTCCTCTTTACATCCGGTATGATCGCCGGAGAGGGTATCATGGGTATCGTGCTCGCGGTGCTTGCGGTAGTGAAAGTGGATTCTGTGATCAATCTGAGTGCAAAATTCGATTTCACTACTCCGCAGTGGGTAAGCCTGATCCTCTTCATTCTCCTGTTGTTCTACCTGTACACACGGTGCATGAAGAAATCTAAAAAATAAGAATCAAACTTCCGCAGGAATATGCGGAATATAAAAGCCGAATAACCGGCATGGAAACAGTCTGCATCTTGCAGGCTGTTTCTCTCTGTGATATGATGCTTTGTAACAGGCAGGCAGCGCTCTGCCGCCTGCCATTGTGAGAAAAACGAGAGGATGTCTCTGAAAGATCATGAGTAAAAAAATCAGTAAAAATTATATGGACTATGTCCCGGTGAAAAATCCGAAGGTTGAATATGAGACTGCGGAAAACGGCAGAGTCACTGTGTTTATTGAATGGAAAGGATTCCATAACAGAATCGCCCAGAAATTTTTCCACCGCCCGAGGGTGAGCGATGTAAAAATGGATGAACTTGGCAGTTTTGTCTGGCTTGCCATTGACGACCAGAAGGATGTGCACCAGCTCTCAAAAGAGTTTGATGAAAGATTTCCCAAAAAGGAAAAGTCGCTGGCAAGACTGATCAAATTCCTGGAAATTCTGCGCGATAATGATCTGATCTACTGGAAAGGGGAGAAAAAGCGATAATGATACAGTATATTCCTTATGTACTTCTGTTTGCCCTCGCTACGGCGATCCTCTATACCTGGGGACTCTGGCGCAGTATGCGGCAGAAACAGGATCTTTCCAACATGCTCAGCGCCAAGGGGATTTCAGCAATAAAAAAAGCGCTGAAAAAAAACGGCCCTCTTACGAAAAAAGAGCTGGTGCCGTTTGTGAAAGGCCTGACTGCCCGCCAGCCTTTTTCCAGGGAACAGATCGGTGTGACCGAACCGGACAAATTCCTCGATTCTATTCTGCCATACATGATCCGGCAGAAAATGATCCGGGAAGAGAAAAGAGATAATAAAGCTGTCTATCAGTTAAACAAATAACTGACAGGCAGCTTTTCTGCTCTCCGGGAAGAATGGTTCAGTTTTTTTGATTTGCCTTACTTTTGATTTATATTATGAGTGATAATACAGCTCGATCGGATCGATCGGGTCAAATGGATGTTCTTCTACCATCCTCTTATTTCTTCCGCGCCGTTTCATAAGTTCGCCGCTCTTGTTATATACCCAGAAAGAATAGACCAGGACTTTATTGATCTTTCCGATCCGTTCCTTTGTAGTCTTCTCATAGAGTGTCCCGCCTGCCTTGAAAGGCGTTTTCTTGTGGATCAGGGAGATCAGTTCTGTCTCGCATGTGACCGGCTCTGGGAGGATGGTATAGCCTCGTCCGACACAGCCCGGTTTGTGAGAGTCGCTCCCGCCTGTCATCACCTTTCCGTATTTTTTTGCCAGCTTTTCAGCCCCGGCATTAGACTGGACAGATTCACAGCTGTTAAATGCCTCTACGAAATCAAAACGCTTTACGATCTCAGGAGATTGATAGTATTTTCTCGCATTGGTGAAGCTCATATATTTCTCTCCGCACGGATGCGCCGGTCCGAGCACGCCGCCGTTGCGGTGCACCAGGTCGATCAGCAGGGCAAGCGGCATCCCGCGCATTTCCAGGAGGCGTATTTTGACCCCCTCCGGCATGATCACGATAATGTGCCCCGCGTCCCGGGTGTCGTATTCAATGCCTTTGAGCACGACAAAATCAGTATGCTTCTTACCCTTTATGTGCTCTTTCCAGTAGCGGTAGCCGTTGTAAGTGTCATGGTCCGTGATGACCATGCCCTGGAAACCATGCTGCTTCAGTATTGTAATATATTCGTCCAGTCCCACTTTGCTGTCAATGGAACCTTCTTTTACATGGCAATGCATATCGATCTTCATATACATGTCCTCTTTTCCGGTGTATGCACCTGTTAAAATTGTCTGACTATTCTATACTTATTATACATCATTTCGCTTACAGATGACAACCAGGGGACACGGACTTTTCACTTTTACTATAGTTCATGCTGATGTGAACAGTGACAGGGTCATAACTATCCGAACACGATTGTAGCTGAGGCTGATTACCGGTTATGGCGGTAGATTCTGGAAGCCCCGTGCAGCATCGCGCAGAGGCAGCCAAACCATGCTGCGGCATAGACTGCGGACGGGATCCGCATTTCCGAAAAGCAGAAGAGGACCATCAGTATGGCAAGCACTGCCATGCCGGCGGCTGCAACAAGTCCCCCGAGTAAAGATTTTCTGATATACATAATAAAACACACCTTTCTCTTGTATGATTTCTTTGTCCTAAAAGCATCATACCAGATCAGGTGTGTCATAAAACGGACTTTACTTATTCTTCGTACATTTTCCCCAGATCTCTCAGCAGTTCCCTGTATTCCTTTACCACGGCTTCCGGTGAAAGGATCTGTACATCCCGTCCAAGCCCGGTCAGCCATCCGTAGAACTGTTCGCTGACCGCCACGTTTACCCGCGCAATAAAATGCGTTTCCCCGTCGGGCCGCAGCGGCACGTTTTTCCCAAAACGGTCGATCACGACGCCCACATATTTATTATGGAAACGCAGCTTGACCATCTGTTCGTTCCCTCCGAACATCCCGAAGGTCTGTCTGGTATAGCGCGCCAGATCAAAACGGCCGAATTCTTCCCGGCCTTCTCTTTCTATGCTGAGCAGCCCGATATGCAGCATCTTGTCCACGCGGAAATGTTTCAGGATGCCGGCATCCATATCATAACCGATCAGATAATAATTCTCATTGTCCCAGGTCAGCGCCCAGGGGCTCACCTGATAGTTTTCTCCCCCTTTTTTCAGCCGGATCTCCTTGGAAACGGTCCATTCGAAATACCGGAACTCAATCTGCCGGTTTTCTGCAATTGCTGTGTGCAGCTTATCTACATTATAGTAGATGCTCTCGTTCATCGCCTTGATACGGTCAGCTACTACGACCTGTCTTTGAAGGTTTCTTGCCTCGTATCTGTCTGTCAGTCTTTCGATTTTCTTTATGAGTGCATCTGATTTCTTCTGCGTGATGAACCTGGATGACTGAACTGCATCTACCAGAAGCTTGAGCTCGGGAAGCTCGAATTCTCTTGCAGCGAGATAGTATCCTTCCGGCTGCTCTTTCCTGTAAGCAATATCCATCCCGAAATTCTTCAGGGTTTCAATATCGTTATATAGACTTTTCCTCTCCGCATGGATCCCGATGTCTGCCAGCCGCTCTTCGAGTTCCCTGCGCGAGAGCGGGTGCTCTTCGTCAGTTTCTTCCTGGAACAGCCGCATCAGATATAGGATCTTTGCTTTCTGATTACTTGTTTTCGCCATATGCTACTCCCCGGTATGTATTGTCGGTCAAACGTTTTCCTGCTCATTCTATCAATTTTTCTGTTCCTTGACAAGGCGGTTTGGGAGTGGGCAGACGCGCGGAAGTTATAAAATATACAACGAAAATGGATGCCAATCAACTTACTGATCAACATCCATCTTCATCCTGATATTTCTATCATTATTTTTTTACCTCTTTCTATCTTTTTTGTCTGATAGACTTAACTTATGTTCCCGGTGGTCCGTACCTCCTTTACT